>JAVETN010000015.1 GCA_034006035.1 Desulforegulaceae bacterium | reverse complement strand
TTTTATGGCATCTGTGAGTAATCTGCCATATGTGACCAGGTAAGAAGTGTCTATTTGTTCTTGGCATTGGGACTCGTTTTTATTCATATCTTATTTCATATGTAAAAAATGATGTTTAAGAACAAAATTAAGGCTTTTTTAAAGTTGTTTTATAATTGTTTTGGGGTGTTATTGAGGTCCGACCCCATAATCTCTCCCATAATCTCTATCAAAAATCTCTCGTATAGCCATATTAAGCTCTTCAATTTTAAAAGGCTTTAAAAGTTTTTTTCTTATTCCTGTGTTTTCTAAGGATTTTTTTGGAATTGCTTCAGAATATCCTGTGCATATTATTGCAGGGATATCAGGTCTTATTGAGTGTATTTTTTCGCAGAGTTTAATTCCTGTCATCACAGGCATTGTCATATCAGTAATAATAATATCAAAGTTTTCTGGGTTTTCAGTAAAAAGGTTAAGAGCTTCCACAGGACTTTGAACACAGGTAACTTTATATCCTGATTCTTCAAGCAGCTCTTTCATCAGGTCTGCAATTATTTCTTCATCATCAACAAAAAGAATTTTTTCAAAGCCTTTTAAATCAAATAGAACGCTTTTTTCCCTGTCAGAAATTGATTTTTCCCGGACAAGGGGAAGATAAATTTCAAAACAGGTTCCCTTGTTTATTGCACTTGAAAAATTAAAATATCCCTTGTGGTTTTCTATAATTCCTTGAACCACTGAAAGACCAAGACCTGTGCCTTCCCCGGTTTTTTTTGTTGTAAAATAAGAGTCGAAAATTTTTGAGGTGAGATCTTCAGAAATTCCCTGTCCAGTGTCTTTTACTGTCAGTTTTAAATAATCTCCGGGTTTTATTTCTCCAAGAGAAGTTTTAAATACATTGTTATTGTTAATAATAGATTTTTCAATCCCAATGGTAAGGGTTCCGCCCTTGTCTTTCATTGAATGGGCTGAGTTTGCACATAAATTCATTATAACTTGATGAATTTGTGTTGAGTTTCCTTTTATCAGAGCAGAGTTTAGTTTTATATCCTGGACCATTTCAATTGAGGCTGGAATAGAAGATCTTAAAAGCTTTAAAGCTTCTTTTATCACAGGGATGGGATTTATTTCTTTTTTGTTTGTTTCTGAGTTTTTTGTAAAAGACAAAATCTGGCTTACAAGATTTGCAGCCCTTTCTCCAGCTTTTAAAATTCCGTCAAGATACAAAGGAATTGAATCTGGGTCTTTTTTGAATTTGAGTTTTGCTATGTCTGCATATCCTGTTATTCCTGCCAGAATATTGTTGAAATCATGGGCAATTCCACCGGCTAGGGTGCCTATTGCTTCCATTTTCTGAGAGTGGAACAATTTTAATTCAAGTTGTTTTTTGTCAGTAATATCTCTCATTGATGCTATTATTTTTTCAGGGTCGCCGTTTTTATCATTTACAATAATTGCATTTATTGATGAATCTGCAAAAGTATTGAATTTTGTTTTGCATTTTGCTTCAAAATTGGAAACTTTTCCGTATTTGTAAAGATTTTTCATGAGATTTTTTTGATCAATGTGAGAAATATAATTTTTCCCTACTTTTTTCCCAATAAGCTCTTCCCTTGTGTATCCCGCAATTTCTTCCACTGAAGGGCTTACTTCAAGAATTGTTCCATCTATTGAAGCTTCAAGATAAAGGTCTCTGTTATTTTCAAATATTTGTTTGTATCTTTGTTCGTTTTTTTCAAGTTTGGACTGAATTGTTTTTCTTTGTTCAATTTCTTTTTTCAGGTTTTCTGTAAGTTTTACACTTTCAGCAAACATTATTGCATTATCTATTGATATTGCTGCCTGGGGGAGAAGATATTTGAGTGTTTTAAGCCTTTCACCTGAAAAAACTTTTGTGGCAAGATTGTTCTCAAGATAAAGAACTCCAATGGTTTTGTCTTTATATTCCAAGGGAGTGCAAAGAACAGAGCCTGTGTTGTTTTTTCTAAGCCATTGGTCGTCGGTAAATTTTTTTGCCTGGGAAAGGTCGTCTATAATTACGTCTTCGCTTGTATGGATCACGTATCTGACTATAGATTCTGCAATTTCGTCTGATTCTTCAATGGTTTTTGATTGGAGAACCCTTACTTTTTTTGAGTCTGAGTATGCTTCAATATTAAGAGATTCTCCTTTTTTTAAGATAAGAAATCCTCTTTGGGCTCCTGCATTTTCTATAATTATTCTCATTAGTTTTTTAAGAAGTCTGGCAAAATTGACTTCACTTGACATCACCCTTGATGTTTTGGCAAAAGATTCCATGTCAAGTGCTGAGAAAAAATCAGAATCAAAATCTGTTTTGCTGGAAGTAAGAGTTTTTAAAAGTTCTTTTTTGCTTTGTTTTGACAAAAGCTGAGGCTGGCTTTTTTCAAGGCTTTTAACTTTTGTTATTGCCCCCCATGATTCATATGCTTCAAGGGCATCTTCCATATATGGCCTTGATAATTTGTTTTTGTTAAGTCCTACCCAAAAATTTGCACAAAGCTCATTTGCAAGAGCTTCTATTTGAAAAAAACCTTGTTCAGAGGCAGTTTGAACAGCTTTATCATAATATTTAAAAGCTTTTTCATTTTCTTTTTCAAGTCTGTTAATTTCTGCTTCAACCAGATAATACCTTGAAAGATGGTTTTGGGGAGCTGTTTTTGATTTATATTTTAGATCTTTTGCTGAGTTTTTCATTAAGGTAATGGTATTGTTTTTTTCTTCTTCATTCATTTTATTATAAACAGAAGCACTTATAATGGCTTTTAGAAAAAGAAACTCAGTGTCTGAAAAATATCCGGTTGTAGGCTTCCAATCTTTTTCGGCTTTGGAAATTGATTTAAAAGCATCTTTATTTTTTCCTTTGATGAAAAAAACTAAAGCATTTAAAAGGGAAGTAAGGAAGATTCCTGGCATGCTTTGTTTTTTAGGTGTTTTTTCATTAGATTCACTAAAAGAAAAAGGGTCTTTTGAAAAACTCCCGTCATTTTCCGGATCTTTTCTTAAACTTGCCACAGCCAGTTTAAAAGGGGTTATTACATCAATTGCTATTGTGTTTCCTGTTTTTATGCAGAAATTAAGAGCTTCTGGAATTTCTTGTTCAAGAAGATCAAGTTTATATCCCCTGAAAAATCTGTTTAATATCCTGGAAAACAAAAGAATTCCTGAATATTGAAATTCACCGGATTCAAGCCCTACCTTAAATCCTTTTTCAATTTGGTTTTCAGTGTTTTTAAGATGATCAACTTTATGGATAAGAAATGCTGAAAGAGAAAGTCTGGACTGGCATTCAGTTTTTTTGTTTTTAAATTTTTTACTAAGGTTTAACCCTAAAACTCCCAGTTCATAAGCGGTTTGAAAATCTTTGGTATTTCCAGAATAAATATTGGCAAAACTGGCATATCCTTTTGCCGATTCAGGAGAGTGACCATAAAGAAGTGAAAAGTTAACCATTTTTGCAAGAAAGAAAGGGTAGAGCTCTGGTTTGGAAAAATATGAAGTTGCCTGAAGTCTTATTAAAATTTTCATGGCAGTTTTAATTTTTAAATCTTTTGTTTCTGGATTTTTTACAAGGTCTTTTATATCAATGTTTTTTAACTGGTTAATTGCCTTATTAACTTCTTTGGATGTTTCAGATTCAATATTGTCCATGGTAAAGCTGATATCAAGAAGCTCAAGGGCTTTTTTGCCAGCCATAAGAGCTTCAAAGTATTTTCCTTGCATGGTAAATATCAAAATTAAAAGCTCATAGGTTCTGCCTTTTTCAATTGGATTTGTTTGATAATTAAAAAGTGTTTCCAAAATTTGCTTTGATTCATCAAGGTTTCCGCAAAGATATTTGGTTTCTGCAAGCTCTTTTAAAATTATTTTATAAAAATCATCTTTGTTGTTTTCTAAAATCAATTGCTTGCTTAGTTCAAAATATTTAAGAGCTCTTTGATAGGCTCCTGAGCTTTTAGCTTTTTTACCGGAAATAAAATTAAGATGTGTTAAAAACAAAAGGTCTTCTTTGGAAGAAATTAATTGTTTTCCTAAATTGATTTGGTCTGTAATTTCAAAAAGATTTTCTTCAAAAGAAAATTTGCTGGCTATTTCAAATAATTTCATCCCAATAAAGAGGTGTAAATAAGTTTTTTCTTCAGGTTCTATCATTTTATATACTGCTTCACGCAGGCTATTGTGCTGGAAAATATAATCGGGTTTAAGGTTTTTTTCATCTGAATTGATTGAAACTGAATTTTCATTGGGGTTGTTTCTTTGGGTGGGAATCAGTATTCCTTGTTTTATCAGTTCAAAAAGGTAAATATCAAATTCTTTGTCTTTAATTTCAGCCAGGGAAAAAAGTTGTTTATGGCTTATTCTGCTTCCTGTACAGGCTGCTTTTTTCAAAATCAAAAAGGATTGTTTTGGAAGTTTTTCTATTCTTTCAATGAGAAGTTTTAAAACACTTTCTGTAATATTTTCTGATTTTATTTTTTCTAAATCCCAATCCCATTTTTTTCTTTTTGAATCAAAAAAAACAAGGCCTTTTCTATGCAAAGACAGGAGAAATTCTTTTATGATAAATGGATTAGCCCCGGTTTTTTTGTAAACAAGTTCACAAAGTTTGTATGCTTCTGAATTTCCAGTGGCAAGGGTGTCTGTGACAATATCAAGGGTGCTTTCAAATGACAAAGGACCAAGTTCAATTGTGTTTATGTGAAAAGATGAGTTTTTTAATTCATTAATAAAAACTGAAACAGGGCAGGAATTTATTGGTTTGCTTTTTTTCCAACCTCCTATAAAAAGAAAGTTTTTCATTTCTTCTCCAGTGAAAAGAAACTTTAAAATCCCAAGAGAAGCTGGATCTGCCCATTGAAGATCATCAAGAAAAAGAACAAGTTTTCTTTGCTTATCAGTAAAAACCTTAAGAAATCTTTTAAATGTATAATTAAACCTGTTTCTTGTTTCCAAAAGGCCTGAATCTGAAGCATCTTTTTGAGGCCCTATTATAAGCTTAAGTTTGGGAAAAATCTCGGTAAGCACTTTTCCGTTTTTATCTACAGCTTTTAAAATTTCATTTTTAAAATTTGCAATTGTTTCTTCAGATTCACCAAGAATTTTTGAAATCAGGCTTTCAAAAGCTTCAACAATTGCCTTATAAGGCTGGTTTTGTGAAAACTCTTCATATCTTCCTGAAATAAAATAACAGCCCGGTTCAGAGATTTGTTTGTGAAGTTCGTTTGCAAGGGCGGTTTTTCCTGTTCCTGAGTTTCCTTCTATAATTGTAATTTCATTTGTTTTTTCCTTGATTTTCAAAAAAGATTTTACAAGAGAATCAAGTTCTTTTTTTCTTCCATAAATTTTTTCAGGAATCATAAAGTTTTTGGAAAAATCAAATCTGCCAAGCTCAAAAGTTTTGTTTTTTCTATCTGAATCAAATATTTCCTCTGATTTTTTAATATCAAAAAGAATTCCTTCTATGCTCTGGTATCTGTCTTCAGGGTTTTTAGACATCAGCTTGGTTATGATCTCTGAAATGGAAATTGGAATTTTTTTGTTCATAAGGTAAAGAGGGTGGGGCTTTTTTGCAAGGTGTGAATGAACCATTGCAATTGGAGAGCTTTCTGAAAAGGGGGGTTTTCCTGAAAGAAGAAAACAAAATGTTGCTCCAAGGGAATAATAATCAGTTCTATAATCAAGGGTTCTATTCATTCTGCCTGTTTGTTCAGGAGAAATAAAAGCTAAGGTTCCTTCAAAAGAATTTGGATTGATGGGCTCTGGATGTTCATTGGCAAGCATGGTTGAGATCCCAAAATCATTAAGTTTTAATTCTTTTGTTTTTTCATTTAATAAAATATTGGAAGGATTTATATCTTTGTGGATAACTCCTTTTTTGTGAATATAGTCAATTGATTCAAGACATTTTTTTGCAATTTGATAAAAATTTTTAAGATTGAGGGGTTTGTCTTTTACTATGGTGTCAAGTCCGGTCCCATTAAAATCTTCTATGGCGATAAAAGGTCTGTGGTGGAAAAATTCAAATTTATATCCTTTTACAATAAATTCTGACTCCAGGTGTTTTCTTATTTCAAAATCTTGTTCTAGTTTTTGTGTCAGTACTGGAGTAACTGAATTGTTGTTTAAAACTTTTATAATTACAGGGATTTTTCTTAAAGTGTCAAAACCCCTTATAACCTTGGATACCTGGCTTTTATAAATTAACTTATTTAGTTTGTACTCAGATATGATCAGTTCTGAATTTTCCTTGTCTTTTGATTTGACTATAAAAGTTTTAGATTGGTTATTTTTTTCAAGTTTCAAAATTGTCTCCAAAGTAAAAGGCAGATTATCAGTTTAAGAGTATTGGACAATTGTTTTATGATCTTGTGGTATTAAACCAGGCTGATATTTTACCTTATTTTTATAGTTATTTCCATCTTCTTGTTTTAATTAGCCTGGCTTTTGGTGAATTTCTCGCTTATTCTAAGTATATTTTTTTAAATTCATTGATAATTGCAGGTTTTTAAAGCTGTTTTTTTACTCAAGTGTTTTAGGGGTAAATTTAAATCTTTTGTAACTTAATCAAAGTTTTTCTCTCTCTTTTATGTATGAAAATCAAGATTTGTTCAAATTAAAAACTTAAATTTATGAGGTTAATCAAACAAATGTGGAAACTTATCTCAACTATTCAAAAACACCTTACCATTGCAATTCCTTTTATGATGCTTTCCGGATTTTTATTTGGCTGGTTTTATGATTCTGAATTTTTAAAATCTTTGATCATGCCTCTTACTATTTTAATGGTTTATCCCATGATGGTAAATTTAAATATGAGCAAGGTTTTTGAAAAAGGGGATACAAAAGCTCAGCTTTTTGCACTTGGAATAAATTTTTTAATTTTACCTTTTGGGGTTTTTGCCGTAGGCCTTATTTTTTTTACAAGAGAAAATCCTTATATGCTTTTGGGAATTTTACTTGCAGGCCTTGTTCCCACCAGCGGAATGACAATTTCATGGACAGGATTTGCAAAAGGTAATGTGGAAGCAGCCGTAAAAATGACTGTGGCAGGACTTGCAATTGGAAGTGCTGTAACCCCTTTTTATGTGAAGTTTTTAATGGGAACTGCAATTACAATCAATGTTGTTCAGGTTTTTAACCAGATTATCCTCATTGTTTTTATTCCAATGATAGCCGGAGTTTTAACAAGGAAATTTCTTGTTAAAAGATATGGAATCACCCAATATTCTTCTGATATAGGTCCTAAATTTCCAGCACTTTCAACACTTGGGGTGGTGGGAATAGTTTTTGTTGCCATGGCTTTAAAAGCAAAAGCAATAGGTAGCTCGCCTGAAATTATCCTTTATATTCTCATTCCTGTATCAATAATTTATGGGGCAAATTTTTTGTTTAGTACAATTGTTGCAAAATTGTTTTTAAATAGAGGAGACGGGATTGCTCTTGTGTATGGGACTGTTATGAGAAATCTTTCCATAGCACTTGCAATTGCAATTAATGCTTTTGGAACAGAAGGCTCAACAGCAGCTCTTGTAGTTGCAGCTGCCTATATTGTTCAGGTTCAGTCTGCTGCCTGGTATGTAAAACTCACCCCTTATATTTTTGGTGAAAAATCTTTAAAAACACAAACAAAGCAAAAAACCCGTAAATTAAGGTTTTTTAAAAAGAAATCAGATAAGTAAATTTGTATTTGCATAAGATTAGGAAAACCAGGCTGTATTTTAAGTAGATTTTTTAAAGTTTAATACCTGATTTTAAATTGTTTTTAATGTTTTAATAAAAGCTTGGGTTTAATTTTCAGGGGTATAATTTAAAAGGTCATACGCCATTTTTTCATGGCCAATGATAAGAAGTTTTTCAGATGCTCTTGTAAACCCAACATGAAGAAGCATTCTATCGTGATCATTGTCCTGAAACTGGGAAATTGAAGGATTTATAAAAACTACATTTGAAAATTCAAGACCCTTTACCTGATGAGCATTTGTTACAATAATTCCAGGAGAGAAAATAAAGTCATCTTTTTCATGTCTTCTTATGTTTTTTATTTCAGGGTGGTTTTTTAATTCTTCAAAAACTTTATCAGCATCTTTTTTAAATTTGCAGATTATACAGGTTAATGAATCTGGTCTTTGTAACTGGTGGGAAACAAGAAATGATTTTGTTCTAAAAATAGTTTCATCAAAAGAAGAGGTAAGTTTAATTGAAACAGGTTCTCCTTTTCTTGAATTTAAAGAGCTGTCCTTTTTTTGTTTCATTATATACCAGGCAAGATCCATAATTTCTCTGGTTGCTCTGTATCCTATTTTAAGAGTTTCTGCTGCTGTTGCAAAATTATTTGAAGAAGAAATCTCCCTTACAAATCCTGCAAACCCCTTTTGTTTATCAAAATATACATCATTTTTAATTGCCTGGGCCATATCTCCGCAGATTGTAACTGATTTTTTATCATCAGAGGCGTTTATAACTGCGGCAAGTTCTGCAGGGCTTAAATCCTGGGCTTCATCAACCATGATATGGCAATAGCCCGGAAGGGCAGAATCCACCCCTTTTAACTGAAGAAGATAAATAAGAATTCCTATGTCTGCAAAGTCGCTTTCACCCCTTGAATAAAAATCTTTTTGTGAATTTACTAAAGTTTTAATAAGCTTTTCATCAATTTTATAATTTTCTTTTTTGGCTGTTTTTTCTATAAATTTTTCGTTTGTAAACATTTTATAAAGGTCAAGGCTGTGATTGTTTAGTCTTGATAAAAGTTTTGAGGCAATTTTTGACTCCAAATTTTCATTGCTAGACAAAGGCCGGGATATTTTAAAATCATTTAAAATTTTAATAAATTGATCAAGAGATGAAGCTTCAAGTACTTTCTCAGCTGAAGAATTCAAACCTGCTTCATTGAATTTGTCTGTTATCCATTCTAGAGATTTGTCAAAAAGTTTTTCACAATAAGAGTTAACAAGTTTTACAGCAAACCCGCTTTTTTTTATTTTAAAAGTTTCAGGGTTCCCGTTTCTCCATTTTGATACAAGCTTTTCCTTTGAAAGAATTGAAAAAGCAAATTTATGAAACGTAAGACTTTTTACTCCTCCTGAAATTCCCAGTTCAGGAAGAACCCCTTCAATATATTTTTGAAGTGATTTGTTAAACATTAATACAAGAATTTTGGATGGGGGAAATTTTTCAGGGTAAGAATAACACATATAGGCAATTCTATGGAGGCCTATGGTTGTTTTTCCACTTCCAGCACTTCCCTGGAGAATAAATGTTTTTTCAGGTTCAAGTGTAATTGCCCTGAATTGATCTTTGCTTATAAGAGCTGTAATTTCAGGAAGGCAATGGTTTTTTTGCTCTTCTTTTCTTTTTGAAGATGATTCGTTTTGAGTTTTTTCAGCCCAGGTTCCCAGATTGTCTTTTACAAGGGTAAAATCTTTTTCTGAAATTGATTTAAGATCCCTGTTTTTTATTCCTACTCTTCTTTTTAAATTTATTGTTCCGCTTCTTTCCATTCCTCTTATATCTTCATCATATTCTTCACCTGATTCATATTCATAAAAAAGTCTTGAAATGGGGGCTTCTCTCCAGTCAATAACTGAAATTTCTCCATCTTTGCCAAAAATTGTTTTTTTGCCTATTTTATATGAAAGTTTTCCTAGCTGATGATCTTCTAATTCAAGAATTCCAAAATATGGTGATCTTAAAATTTTTGGATCCTGAAAAATATATCTTGAGGATTGAAGTTGAAGTCTTATTATTTCTTTTTCAATTTTGTTTTTTTCATTAAAGTCTAAAAGCTCGAGTTTTTCTCTGCGAAGCTGTTTTATTTCCTGTGAAATTTTTTCTCTTATTGATTTTTCTTCTGAAAAAACCTTTTCTGATACTTCAATTAAATCTTTTAAATTTTTTTCTTCAGTAGAAATTATATTTTTGAATTTTTCCATGGTTTGATTCTTTCAGAAATGAAATAAAGCAAGATGTATATCATACTGACTAAATGAAAACCAGATTTTTAATTTAGATTAAAATTGAATCAGGAAATGTTTTTTAAAGTTTAATTAAACCTGGCTGGGTTTAATCAGCCTGGGCTGGCTTGATCAAAGCTAGGTCAAAAAAGAGGCTGGTTTTGATTTGATATACTTTTTTGTCTATGTTAGATTTTCTTAGTTAAGATTTTGTTTTTTAGTTATAAATTGCTGGGAAAATTTTTTAAATAAGGTTATTCTTCAGCTTGATATTTAATAATTTAAATTATGGTTTTTATATTTAGCTATGGTAAAAAAAAGAATTAAAGCATTGGGAATAAGTTCTGGCGGACTTGACAGTATTCTTTCGGCCTTTGTCTTAAAAGAGGCTGGAATAGATGTTAAATGGATTACTTTTGAAACTCCTTTTTTTTCAGCGGAAAAATCTATCAAGGCCTCAAAGCGTTATAATATAGACTTAAGAGTTAAAAATATAACCAAAATCTATCTTGAAATGCTTAAAAATCCAAGGCTTGGATATGGTAAAAATTTAAATCCTTGCATTGATTGTCATAGTCTTATGTTTAAGCTTGCAGGTTCTATAATGAAAGAAGAAGGGGCAGATTTTCTTTTCAGCGGTGAGGTCGTAGGGCAAAGACCCATGTCTCAAAGTAAAAATTCCTTAATCTATGTGGACAAAAATTCAGGAATGAGAGGCTATATTGTCAGGCCTTTGAGCGGAAAGATTCTTCCTGAAACAATTCCTGAGCAAAAAGGGTGGCTAAAAAGAAAAGATCTTCTTGGTTTAAACGGAAGATCAAGAAAACCTCAGCTTACCCTTGCCCAAAAATACGGGGTTGATCAGTTTCCAGCTCCTGCCGGAGGCTGTCTTTTGACTGATAAGCTTTTTTGCAAAAGACTTGGAGATCTTATGGAGTTTCAAAAAAATATTGAAATTGAAGATTATGAGCTTTTAAGTTTAGGCAGACATATAAGAATTTCTCCATTTGAAAAGCTTGTTGTGGGCAGAGATGAAAAGGAAAACTCAAAGCTTGAAAAGATTTCTTCAAAAATAGATTGTATAAAAATAAGAACTGCTGAATACCCCGGGCCTTTATGTCTTTTAAGAGGCAGCGGAGAAAATATGTTTACAGCTGGTTCAATTTGCGCTGGTTATACAAAAGCTCCAAAAGACTATCCTTGCAATATTTTGTTTGAAAAAGGAGAAATGGAGCTTTTAAAAGGGATTTTTCCTTTGGACAGATCAGAAGTTGAGGACATGCTCATTTAACTTTTACCTAAATTGAGGTTTTTTTGCTGTTAAATACGGCAAACTTAAAATTACTCAATTTAGGTTTTAGCTTAATCCGAATGGGAAGCACTGAGCTGGCCGCAGGCTGCTCCTATATCATCACCTTTTGACCATCTGACAATCACTGTATATCCTTTATCAAGAAGAATTTTTCCAAATTTTTCTATTGTTTCTTTGTCTGGTCTTTCAAAATCAACTCCTTGGTGGGGGTTAAAAGGAATTAAATTTATTTTTGCCTTCATCCCCCTTAAAAGAACAGCCAGTTTTTTTGCATCTTCATAGGAATCATTTATTCCTTTAATAAGAATGTACTCAAAAGTGATTTTTTCACGTTTGGCCATGGGATAATTTTTTAGGGCCGATAAAAGTTGGCTTAGGGGATATCTTTTATTTACAGGCATAAGCTCTGTTCTTAGCTTGTCATTAACTGCATTCAGGGAGACTGCAATGGGAATCCCTGAATCACGGCCCAGTTTTTCTATTTCAGGTACAAGTCCTGAGGTAGAGATAGTTATTTTTCTTCTTGAAATTTTTAACCCATAATCTTGATCTGTGATTATTCTTATGGCTCTTAAAACATTATCATAATTGTCAAGGGGTTCTCCCATTCCCATGAATACAATGTTTGAAAGTCTTTTAGGATTTTTTTCATTGAGATCAATCAAGTATTTCTGGGTATCTCTTATCTGGGAAATAATTTCTGAAGTTGAAAGATTTCTTTTAAATCCGCTTTTTGCGGTCATGCAGAATTTACAATTTTGTCTGCATCCTGCCTGGGTAGAAATACAAAGAGTGTAATGGTCTTTTTCAGGAATAAGCACAGATTCAATATAGTTTTTGTCTTCAAGGCAAAAAAGAAACTTTTTTGACCCGTCTTTTTTTGAGCTTGTTATTTTTTTTGTTTCAAGTCTTTTGTTGGAAAAAAGCTCGGAAGCCTCTTTTCTAAAGTCTTTTGAAAGGTCTGTCATTTCTTCAAAGGAATCTGTTTGTTTTAAATAAACCCATTTAAAAATTTGTTTTGCCCTGAATGAGGCTATGTTTTTAGTTTTTAAATAATTTTCCAGTTCCGTTAATGAAAAATTTTTGATATCTTGTTTCGGCATTTACAAATTTCTTTATTTTGAATTGTTAGTCATGTTTAAGTTTTTGATTTTCATTGACTTATCATTTCTTGGATATTAAAATCAAGATTTTAGTTTAATATAGTTAATATAGGAAGATATTTATGTTTGAGAACCTTAGTGAAAAACTTGATAATGCCTTTAGGAAATTAAAAGGTAGAGGAAAGCTTAGTGAAGCTAATATAGAAGATGGAATGCGGGAAGTTCGTATTGCTCTTTTAGAAGCTGATGTTCACTTTAAGGTTGTTAAAAGTTTTATCCAAGAAGTGAAAAAGCGGGCTCTTGGTGTTGAGGTTATGGAAAGCCTTACTCCTGGACAGCAGGTAGTTAAAATAGTTAATGAAGAGCTTGTAAATCTTATGGGTTCTTCTGAAACTGAGCTTGATTTTTCTGGAAAAAAACCACTGAGCATAATGCTTGTAGGTCTTCAGGGTGCAGGTAAAACAACTACTGCTGGAAAGCTTGGTCTTCATCTTAGGAAAAAAGGTTTAAAACCTTATCTTGTTCCCGCAGATGTTTACAGGCCTGCTGCTGTTGATCAGCTGCAAAAGGTGGGTATAGAAGTTGATATCCCGGTTTATCCTACCAGTAAAGGCGATAAACCCGAAAAATTGTGTGTAAAAGCTCTTTCCATTGCTGTTGAAGACGGGTTTGATTCTGTTATTTTTGATACAGCAGGAAGACTTCAGGCAGATGAATCCATGATGGATGAGCTGGTAAATCTTAAAAAAATATTAAATCCTTCTGAAATTCTTCTTGTGGCAGACGCAATGACAGGCCAGGAAGCTCTTCAGGTAGCTTCGGTATTTGATGAAAAGCTTGGATTAACAGGAATTGTTCTTTCAAAAGCAGACGGTGATGCAAGGGGTGGAGCAGCCCTTTCAATGAAAGCTGTTACAGGAAAGCCCATCAAATTTCTTGGTATGGGAGAAAGTTTATCTGCTCTTGAGCCTTTTTATCCTGAAAGAATGGCATCTCGAATTCTTGGGATGGGAGATACCTTATCTCTTATAGAAAAAGCCCAGGAAATGGTTGACCATAAAAAAGCCGCTGAAATGGAACAAAAACTGAGGAAAAATCAGTTTACCCTGGAAGATTTTAAAGATCAGCTGGTTCAGGTTAGAAAAATGGGTTCAATTAAAGACATTCTTGCCATGCTTCCGGGAATGAACAATAAAGCCATGAAACAGCTTGACATTGACGACAAAGAGCTTATTAAGGTAGAGGCCATAATTAATTCAATGACCAAAAAGGAAAGAGTAAGTCATGGAATAATTAACGGCAGCAGAAGAAAAAGAATAGCAAGCGGTTCTGGTACAAAGGTTCAGGATGTTAATCAGCTTCTGAAAAATTATAATCAGACCATGAAAATGATGAAAAAATTTAATAAAAAAGGTATGATGAAATCTCTTGGCAGAGGAATTTTGCCTTTTTAACAGCTTTTTTATATTTATAAGGAGAAATAATCGTTATGGCAGTAAAGATCAGGCTAAAAAGAATGGGTAGAAAAAAACAGCCTTTTTACAGAATTGTTGTTGCAAATTCAGAGTCTCCAAGAGACGGAAGATTTCTTGAAACTGTAGGCACATACAACCCGCTGACCAATCCCCATGAAGTTACAGTTAAGGAAGACAGAATAAAGTATTGGATTGGTACAGGAGCTCAGCCTACAGAAACAGTAAGAAGCCTTCTTAAGCAGCAGGGTGTAGTTTAGTTCTTGGCTTATGTTTTGCTCCCCTGGACAAACAAATACTAAAAAAGTCTTTTTGAATCTAAGTTACTGGAAGGAGAATCGTAATGAAGGAACTGATAGAGTATATTGCCAAATCGTTAGTTGATGCACCGGATCAGGTATCGGTAAATGAAATTGAAGGAAATCAGACATCGGTTCTGGAGCTTAAGGTTGCAAAAGAAGATCTTGGGAAGGTTATTGGTAAGCAGGGGAGAACAGCAAGAGCAATGAGAACTATTTTAAGTTCTTCTTCAGCAAAGCTTCGAAAAAAAGTTGTTTTGGAAATTATAGAATAAAAGTTAACCAGGTTGTAATTTGTTTCCTGGATCAGGGGCTTGTTTTCTACAAGCCTCTTTGTTTTGTGTATGGCTTATAATGATTAACCAAGGATTGATGATTTAAAGGTTCTTTTAAAAGGTCGGGCTTAAAAACTATGGATTCCAATTATATTTTAGTAGGAAGAGTTTCCGGAGCACATGGACTTAAAGGGCTTTTACAGGTTCATTCCTATGCAGAAAATTATGAAATCTTTGGAGAAGGCTCCAGTCTTTATTTGCAAAAACAAGGCGGTTTGGAGTTTGAACTTTACCAGGCTTTAGGTTTTTCTGTAAAAAAAAGACAAAGCCTTCTTGTAAAAATTAAGGAAATTCAAGGAAGAGATCAGGCTGAGCTTCTTAAAGGAAGAAATATTTATATTAAGAAAAACAACCTTCCTGAACCTGAAGAAGATTCCTTTTACTGGCATGATCTTATTGGAATGGATGTTGTTGATTCAGAAGCCGGCAGTCTTGGGGAAGTGAAAAACATCATGCGCACAGGCAGTTCTGATATTCTTGAGGTAAAAGGTTTGAAAGGAGAAATACTTATTCCTTTTTTAAAAACCATTATAGTTTCTGTTTCAATTAAAGAAAGCCTTATAAAAGTAACTCTGCCTGAAGGGCTTCTGGATTTATGAAATTTGCAGTTCTTACTATTTTTCCAGAAATATTTTCAGGATTTTTAAAAGAAAGTATTATAGGCAGAGCCATTGAAGATGGTAAAATTGAAGTTTCTATTATAGATATAAGAGATTTTGCAAAAGACAAACATAAAAATGTTGATGACAGACCATATGGTGGCGGAGCTGGAATGGTAATGAAAGTTGAGCCGCTTTTTGAATCAGTTGAATTTGCAAAAACCAAGTATCCTGGTGCCAAAGTTGCTGTGATGAGCCCCGGAGGAAAAAAGTATACCCAAAAAATTGCAGAAGAGCTCTCTTTTTTAGATGAGCTTATCATTGTCTGCGGAAGGTATGAGGGTATAGATCAAAGATTTATAGAGCTTTGCTGTGATATGGAAATTTCTTCTGGAGACTATGTTTTAACAGGAGGAGAAATTCCTGCAATGGCAATAATTGATTCTGTTGGAAGGCTTATTCCAGGTGTGCTTGGTTGCGGTGAGTCTGTCCAGGAGGAAAGTTTTCAGTCAGGTCGCCTTGAGTATCCTCATTATACAAGGCCTTTTAAATTCAGAGGCAGGGAAGTTCCCAAAGTTCTTCTTTCAGGCAACCATGGGGAAATAAAAAAATGGAGAAAGACCGTTTCTTTTGTAAAAACCTTAAATAAAAGGCCTGATTTGCTTTTTTCAAACCCAGTATCAGAGGAAGAAAAAAAAATTTTGTCGGGTACAATCAGGAGACTTGAAGATTTTGTTGGAAAGTGATATCAGCATTGCGTTGGTTCATCATCCTGTGCTGAATAAAAAAGGTGAAATTGGTTCGTCTGCTGTAACAAATCTTGATATTCATGATATAGCAAGGCTTGCAAGAACATACGGACTTAAAAAATATTATATTGTTACCCCTCTTGAAGATCAAAAGGGGCTGGTAAAAACAATAATTGAGCATTGGACTGTTAACAAGGGCGGGAAGGTTAATCCTGATCGTAAAAAAGCTTTGGAAATTGCAAAGATTGTTGACAGCCTTGATGATTTAAAAAAAGATATTTTAAATAGTGGGCTTGATCCTGTGCTTGTTCCTACAACAGCAATTTACCGGCAAGATTGTAAAAGTTTTGGAGCAATGAAGAAAATAATGGCTGAAGAAAAAAAACATTATGTTTTAATTTTTGGCACAGCATGGGGTCTTTCTGAAGAAGTGTTTGTAAAATCAGATTATGTGCTGGAACCTTTAAAAAGGAATTCAGACTATAATCACCTGTCCGTCAGGACAGCAGCTGCAATAATAGTTGACAGGCTTTTGTCTGACAGATGAAAAAATATATCAACCTATTGGGGGAAAAATGACTACAATAATAGACAAACTTGAACGCCGCAGAATGAGGCTTGATATTCCGGATTTTGTTCCTGGTGATTCAGTGAATGTACATGTGAGAATCAAAGAAGGCGAAAAAGAAAGAATTCAGCAGTTCAGAGGTGTGGTGATAAGAAGAAAAAATTCTGCCAACCCAAGAGCTACTATAACAGTGAGAAAAGTTTCCGATGGCGTAGGAGTTGAAAAGATTTTTCCTCTTTATTCACCTATAGTGGAAAAAATCGAAGTTGAAAGAAAAGGCAAGGTAAGAAGAGCCAAGCTTTATTATCTTAGAGACCGTAAGGGTAAGGCTGCAAGAATTAAAGAAAAAGCATACGTAAGATAAGCAATTCCCCCTTAAAAGGGGGATTGTTTTCTATCGTAGAAAAATGGACAAGCTTTTTTATGAAAATAAGGCCTTAAGCAAAGGTTGTAAGATAATTGCCGGAGTTGATGAAGCAGGACGGGGACCTCTTGCAGGTCCTGTTGTTGCTGCAGCTGTTATTTTACCCAAAGATTTTGAGATCATAGGAATTGATGATTCCAAAAAACTCAGTGAGAAAAAAAGAACTGACCTTGCTGAAATTATTTGTAAACAATGCAGGGTTGGAGTGGGGATTTCATCCCCTGAAGTTATTGACAAGGCAAACATAAGAAATGCCAGTCTTATGGCAATGGTTAAGGCTGTTTATTGTCTTGATATAATTCCTGACTGCATTCTTGTTGACGGGAATGCAAAAACAGATTGTGGAATTTATGAAGAAACTATTGTCAAAGGTGATTCCAAATCGCTTTCCATTGGTGCAGCATCAATAATTGCCAAAGTTTTTCGTGATAAAATAATGAAAGAGTATTCAAAAATTTATCCCAAATATTTTTTTGAAAATCACAAGGGTTATCCCACAAAAAAACATAAGCAGGCAATTCAAATCAGTGGAATTTTACCTATCCATAGAAAAACATTCAATTTAAAGTAAATAATGAAACTTTCTCCATTAAAATCCGGAAATAAAGCAGAAAAATTTGCCTGTAGTTTTTTGCGATCAAAAAAATATAAAATTATTTTAAGAAATTTTAGAACAAAATTTGGCGAAATAGATATAATTGCAAAAGATGGGGATGTTTTATGTTTTGTGGAGGTAAAGTTCAGAAAAAATTCAGACTTTGGACTTCCAGAAGATTTTGTTGATTTAAGAAAGCAAAAGAAAATCATAAAAACAGCAAAAATTTATCTAGCTCAAAACCAGGTTTCAGATATAAATGTCAGGTTTGATGTGGTTGCTGTTGAGCCCGGTGAAAAAGGTAGTTATAAAGCAAGACTTATTCAGGACGGATTTCAAGGCGGGAACTATGAGTGATGAACCTGTTATTTATATTGTGGCAACTCCCATTGGAAATATTGATGATATCACTCTCAGGGCCATTAAAGTTCTTAAAAATTCAGACTTGATAGCAGCTGAAGATACTCGTAAAACAGGCATTCTTTTATCAGAGCTTGGAATCAAATCAAAAATGACAGCTTTTCATGATCATAATGAAAATGAAAAATCCAATTATCTTATTGACCAGGCAATTCAGGGAAAGAAAATTGCAATTGTTTCAGATGCAGGCACTCCCCTTGTTTCAGATCCTGGATTTAGACTGGTTGAAAAAGCTTCAAATCAAGGGGTAAGGCTTATCCCTGTTCCAGGTGCTTCTGCTCTTACTGCTTTAGTTTCAGTTTCAGGTCTTCCAACTGACAGATTTGCGTTTTTTGGTTTTCTGCCCTCTAAAGAAAGCTCAAGAAATAAAATTCTAAAGGATTTGGAAAACTCAGACTATCCCATAATGTTTTATGAATCTCCAAAAAGAATAATTAAAACCCTGGATGAAATTGTTTTAAAAACCGGGGATCGTGATGCTGTACTTGGCCGTGAACTTACAAAAATTCATGAAGAAATTATCCGAGGCAAACTTTCTGAAATTAAAAGAATTCTTTTATCTAAAAATTCAGTAAAAGGTGAAATTGCAATTTTTATTCAAGGTGGAATAAATAAATCAATGAAAGAAATTGATCTTTGTAAAATTGTAAAATCAGAACTTGAAAAATCAAAATTAAAACCAAAGCTTGTGGCTGAAAAAATAGCTCTTGAGTATAATCTTAAAAAAAATGATATTTATAAGGTTATCCTGGAGTTAAAAGAACAAAACAATTAGTTTTGGGGTGGATTATTTAATGCGAAACAAAACCCTTCCAAATTTAGATGGAAGGGTTTTGTTTTTAGCTATAATTATTTTTTAAATGTATATGGGTAGGTTGTATGATCATCATATTTACCCTGAATAATTGCAACAACGTCTTCAACAAAAACAATTTCTTCATCTGTTGGAATCATAAATACTTTAATTTTAGATTCAGGAGTTGAAAGCTCAGTTTCTCCTGCACTGCTTCTTGTATTAAGGTTCTTTTCCTTATCAACTACAATTCCAAGACAATCAAGGTCTTCTATTACTTTTTGTCTGATAAGTCCTGAGTTTTCACCAACACCAGCTGTAAAAACAATAGCGTCAACTGTTCCAAGAGTGGCCGCATACATTCCTATATACTGCTTTAGCTTGTATGTTTCCATTTCAACAGCAAGCTCACAACGCTTATCGCCTTCTTTTGCTGCATTTTCAATATCTCTTCTGTCTGTATACTGTCCTGTTATTCCAAGTAGACCAGATTTTTTATTAAGAAGATTGTCCATATATTTTGGACCTACATCTAGATCTTTCATCATGAAAAGAGGAATTGCAGGGTCAATATCTCCGCATCTTGTTCCCATGATTGCACCTGCAAGAGGAGTAAGACCCATTGAAGTATCAACAGAAACCCCTTTTTTAATAGCACAGCAAGATACACCGTTTCCTACGTGAAGTGTAATTATATTGCAGTCGTTTGCATCTTTTCCAAGAAGTGCTGCTGCACGTTTTGAAACATAAAGATGACTTGTACCATGAAAACCGTATCTTCTGACTGCATTGTTTTGATACCACTCATAGGGAACTGCATACATAAATGCTTTTTCAGGCATTGTCTGATGAAAAGCAGTGTCAAAAATAGCAACATGAGGAACCTCAGGCATTGCAATTTTTGCAGCTCTTATACCTGTAAGGTTTGCAGGGTTATGAAGAGGTGCAAGGTTTGAAACTTCTGCAATGTGGTTAACCACGTCATCTGTGATAAGAACACTTTTTGTAAATTTTTCTCCTCCGTGAACAACTCTGTGCCCAACAGCAGCAATTTCATCCATTGAGTCAATCACAGCTCCTTCACCTTCAATAAGAGCTTTTATAACTAATTCGATTGCAACTTCATGATCTTCTATTGCGTAGTTGGTTTTTGCTTTATAGTTTTTAAGAGGAGCTTCATGCTGGATAAAAGAACCTCCAATTCCTATTCTTTCAATTATTCCTGAAGCTATAATATCTTTTTTATCCCAGTCAGTAAGCTGATATTTAAGCGACGAGCTGCCGCAGTTTAATGCTAAAATTTTCATTTTCAATCCTGTTTTTATAATTATATTAGTTTGCCTGAACAGCTGTTATAGCTGCAACATTTACAATATCTTCTACTTTACATCCTCTTGAAAGGTCGTTGACCGGCTTTGCAAGTCCCTGAATAATAGGTCCTATTGCATCAGCACCTGAAAAACGCTCAACAAGTTTGTAGCCAATATTTCCAGCCTGAATATCAGGAAATATCAGTACATTTGCTTTTCCAGGTATGGGGCTTCCCGGTGCCTTTTTAGCACCTACAGCTTCAACAAGAGCTGCATCAACCTGAAGTTCACCGTCAACTTTAAGTTCAGGGTTTTCCTCTTTCAAGATTTTTACTGCTTCAGAAACTCTGTCAACATATTCATGGCTTGCACTTCCCATTGTGGAAAAGGAAAGCATTGCAACATTTGGTTCTGCTTCAAGAAATGCTTTACAGCTTTCAGCAGATGCATTGGCAATATCAGCCAGTTTTCTTGAATCTGGATCAATATTTACAGCACAGTCTGCAAATATAAGAGTCCCGTTTTCACCAAATTCTTTTTTGGGTGTGATCATGATAAAACAGCTAGATACTGTTTTCATTCCCGGCTTGGTTCCAAGGACCTGAATTGCAGCTCTTAAAACATTACCAGTGGTGTTTTTTGCACCGGCAACAGCTCCGTCAGCATATCCCAGCTTTACCATCATGGTACCGAAAAAAAGAGGATTTTTCATTGTTTCTGCTGCTTTTTCAGGAGTCATCCCTTTTTTTGCTCTCATTTCACAGAATTTATCAGTAAACTCTTTGAAATATTTACTTGTTTCAGGGTTGATAAAAGTACAATTAATATCATAGCCCTTTGTTTTGAAAGCATTTTCAAGAGCTGATTCTTCACCTAGAATAACAACTTCCTTGGCTAGCCCTTGTTTAACGATTTCATTTGCAGCATCAATTATTCTTTCATCATCACCCTCAGGAAGAACAATTGTTTTTTGCAACTCCTTTGCTTTGTTTAAAAAATTGTCCATTAAAGAAGACACATTCCACCTCCGTATAAATAATATATAATAAAAAAATCAGGCATTTTTATGCCTTTAAATTTCTTGATTTTAAAAACTTAATACCCGCAAAGATCAAAACTAAACTATAGTTATTATTTTTTGTCAGTGCAATAAAAAATCAAAAAAACATAGATCACCATATACAAAAAAATCAAAAGTATTACAATATTTTGAAAAACAAAAGCAATTAGAATGAAATTTTAAAATATTTCCGGCAAAAAAACTTAATCAAAAAAATGTTCACAAAATTTTTTCTTTGATTCAGCTTGCCTTCTATTTCTAATAGTGTTGAACTTTTACCTAGTTTTATCTTTAACAAATAAGAGTTTTTTATAAATTTATAAATATAGATGTTAAAATTTTTTACCAGAGGATGTATTAAAGCTAGTGTTTTTAGAATTGATTTTTGAGTCTGTAATAATTGATAATTTAAGTGGACAAGGTGTTTTTTTGGTTAAAAATTCTTAGTTTATTCATTGTTTTAAATTAATTGACATATCTTCACCCCTTAGTTATATTTTTTCTTTTTTTAAAAGGAATGTACAAACTGAAATTTTTTTGAATCACCTAAACTTTGTTAGGAATATATAAAGGTTTAAAATGAAAAAAATTGACAATAGCTTCCTTGATAAGGTTGAGGAAAAGTTAGGCCGCAGGCTTGGTGGATGCTTTCATTGTATGGCTTGTTCATCAGGGTGTCCTGCCCTGGAATTAATGGACTATTATCCTAACCAGATTATCCGTATGATCCAATTTGGAATGAAAAAAGAAGTTTTAAGGTCAAAAACAATTTGGGTTTGTGTAGGATGCTATGCCTGTGTTGCCCAGTGCCCCAATAGAATTCATATTCCACATATGATGGACGAGTTAAGAGAAATGGCTCTTTCAGAAGGAGTTAAGCCCGGAGAACCGGATATCTGGGCTTTTCATCGAGAGTTTTTAAAGCAGGTTGATAAACGCGGAAGGGTATATGAACTGGAGTTTATGATGAGATACAAGCTTGCCACCGGTTCTTATTTCAAAGACGTTGGTGCAGGAATTAAGATGATTAAGCACGGAAGGCTTGAGCTTCTGCCCACAAGAGTTAAAAAACTAAAAGAAATTCGTGCCATGGGAGATTACTTTGATGGGAAAAATCAATAAATTATCTGAACATCCTAAGGTAAAAAAAGAGCATTCAAGAATATATTACTACCCGGGATGTTCCCTCATGTCCAGTGCCAAGGAGCTTGGTGAATCTTTGTTTGCAATTGCAAGACTTGTAGGATCCTGGGTTGAAGAGCTTAAAGACTGGAATTGCTGCGGTTCATCACCGGCTCATAGTGTAAGTCAGGATTATGCACTTCTTCTTGCAGGAAGGAATTTGCTTTTAGCAGAAAGACAGGGAATAGACGAACTTTATGTTACCTGCCCAAGTTGCTATGTAAGGCTTCGTACAGCTGAGAATACACTGCGTCATACTCCTGTTAAAAATGATATTCTTGAGAAGGCAATAGGGAGAAGATATGATGGAACAGTGCGGTTAAGGTTTTTTCTTGAGGTTCTCACAGATTCAAGAAGGGAGATTTTTAAAGACGCTGTTGTTAATCCTCTTAAGGGAATAAAGCCTGTTTTGTATTTTGGCTGTCTTCTTACCAGGCCTGAATGGCTTACAGGTTTTGATGTTTTACCCTATGAAGCAGAGCTTAGAAGTTTTGTTGACTCCCTTGGAGTTGAGACTAAAAGATGGGGATATGCAAAACAATGCTGCGGGGCTCATCTTGCTGTTACAAAGCCCGATCATGCAGATATTCAGGTTGATAAAATCAGGGATCAGGCCAAAAGAAGCGGTGCAAACTGTATTATTTCTTTTTGCCCTTTGTGTCAGGTTAACCTTGAGCTGAGAGGGTCAAAAGAAACAAGGCTTCCTGTTTTTTATATATCAGAACTTATAGGCCTTGCATGTAATCTGAGTAATGCAGAAAGATGGCTAAAAAAACATCTGGTAGATCCGATTCCTCTTCTTAAGGAGAATAAACTCCTTTAGTTGTTCAGAATCATTTAATCTATGGGTTTTTATTTGGGAAAGTCAGATAAAATATTTTTCTTTTTATTGGTATAATTTATGATAGAGTACAAAAATTTAGATTTCACTTTAGGAAATCTAAGATTAAATATTTTTAATTAGTTTAATTTTTTTGACAAAAAAACAAAATTTCATTGAAAGGATTCATTTATGTCTGAGAAAACAGACTCCATGCCAGATATTGATTTTAATACATTTATAATGTCTCTTAATGCTTCGGCTCTTTATAATCTCGGGATGATTCCAGATCCTGGTACAGGGCAGAAGAACAAAAACATTTCTCTGGCAAAACAAACAATTGATATAATAGCAATGCTCAAAGAGAAGACAAAAGGTAATTTAAACGAAGAAGAAATAAAACTTATTGAAAATATACTGCATGATTTAAGACTTATGTATGTAAAGGAATCGTGAATCTATTTTTAATCAATGGAGTTTTTTATGAAAAGTTATAAGTTTAATGTTTTTATTTACTGGATTGTGTTTTTTTTAATGATTGGAACCTTTCAATTAGGTTTTGCAGCTAAATTCATTCCTGAAAATTTCAGCGGACTTGCAAAACATGCAGAAAATTCTGTTGTTAATATAAGGACTGTTAAAAAAACTGCTGGAGGAAAACCTTTTTATTCCCCTGGAAATGATTTGTTTGATGAGTTTTTTAGAAGATTTTATGAAGGTCTTCCCCAAAAAGAATTTGAGCAAAAAAGCCTTGGTTCAGGTTTTCTTATAGATTCAGACGGTTATATTGTAACAAACAACCATGTAATTGCTGATGCAGATGAAATTAAGGTAAAGCTTAAAAACGGCGAAGAATACGATGCTAAAAAAATAGGCAGTGATCCAAATACTGATCTTGCTTTAATAAAGATTGAATCAGAAAAAAAACTTCCTTTTCTTGAATTTGGAGATTCTGGAGAATTAAAGGTTGGAGAGTGGGTGGTTGCCATAGGAAGCCCTTTTGGTCTTGAGCAGACTGTTACTGCAGGAATTGTAAGTGCAAAGGGCAGAGTTATTGACGCTGGTCCATACGATGATTTTATCCAAACAGATGCTTCAATCAATCCTGGAAATAGCGGAGGGCCTCTTCTTGATCTTGAAGGAAGGGTTGTTGGGATAAACACAGCTATTCTTGCAAGAGCCCAGGGAATAGGCTTTGCAATTCCATCGAACATGGCCTCTTCTGTTATAGAACAGCTTAAAAACAATGGAGAGGTTGTCAGGGGATGGCTTGGTGTACAAATTCAGGATGTTGACGAAGGAATTGCAGAATATTACGGACTTAAAAAACCTGAAGGAGTTTTTGTTTCAGAGGTTTTTGATGGCAATCCAGCTTCAGATGCAGGTATAAAACCAGGAGATATAATTGTTTCTGTTGGGAAAGAGCAGGTTAAAAACTCAAGGGATTTAACCCGTGAAGTTGCAGCTCTTAAAGTAGGTTCAAAGGTAGATATTGGGATTGTAAGAAAAGGAAAGAAAAAAGTCTTTGAAGTTAAAATAGGAAAAAGAGGAGACAGCCCTTTAGCAGATGGAAGTGACCAAATATCCAAAATTCCTTTTGGTATTCAGATTGCTGAGCTTGACAAAACAACCGCAGAAAGGCTCAATGTAAAATTTGGTCAGGGTGTTGTTGTTGCAAACCTTGATCCTCAAGGTAAAGCTTTTAAGGCTGGAATGAAAAAGTGGGATGTGATTTTGCAGATAAACCATAAACCTGTTAATTCTCCAAAAGACTATCTTGAAATTATAAATACTTTTAAAGACAAGGAAGATGTTTCCTTTTTTGTCAAACAATACAATCGGGGGTTTAGTGTTATCAGGATCCAGAAATAAAATAATCAAAAAAGCTTATGCAAAGATTAATTTATATCTTGATATAAAAGGCCGGCGTTCAGATGGATACCATATTCTTGAAACCCTTATGGTGCCTGTTTCAATCTATGATGAGGTTGAAATAGAATTGAAAAGCAGTTCTTTGGGTATAACTTTGGAAAGTTGTGGAGAGTTTGATTGTCCTTGCGATGAATCAAATACGGCTTTTAAGGCGGCTTCCATTTTTTTAAGGGAATCGAAAATAAAAACAGGGATAGGTATTAAAATTAAAAAAAACATTCCTTCAGAAGCCGGGCTTGGAGGAGGAAGCAGTGATGGAGCCAGTGTGCTGACAGGGCTGAACTCTCTTTTTAACGATTTGTTCTCTCTTGATTTTCTTGAGGAAAAGTCTGCTGAAATCGGTGCTGATCTCCCTTTTTTTATAAGATCAAGGCCTGCTGTTTGCACCGGGATAGGAAATATTGTCTCTCCCCATCCTGGTCTTGAAAAAAAATACCTGGTTTTAATTCACCCTTTAAAAGGGATTAAAACAGCAGAAGTTTATAAAAAAATTAATTGGGGATTGACAAACCAGGTAAAAATAAATAAAAGACTTTTGTTTAGGGACTGTTTAGAAGTAAAAGAAAGCTTATTCAATGATCTTGAAATTGTTGCTGAAGAAATGCTTCCTGAAATAGGAAGTGTCAAAACTCTTCTTAAGCAATCAGGTGCTGTAATTACACAAATGTCTGGGAGTGGATCAACCTGTTTCGGCATTTATTGTGATAAACCAGCCAGGGATAAAGGATTTGAATATATTTTAAATGCTTATCCTGAAAACTGGAAAGTGTATTCATCAGAGTTTGTTGAATGATTACTGGGGTGTCGCCAAGCGGAAAGGCACAGGGTTTTGATCCCTGCATGCGAAGGTTCGAATCCTTCCACCCCAGCCAAAAAATAAATATTAAAGCAGGTCTCCGCGAGGAACAATGGACGATTTAACTATTTTCGCAGGAAATTCCAACCCTTCTCTTGCAGAAAAAATTTCAGAATACCTTGGAAAACCTTTGGGTAATTCAAAAGTAACAACTTTTAGTGACGGCGAAGTTCAGGTGGAAATCCTCGAAAATGTCAGGGGCAGGGATATTTATATAATTCAGTCAACCTGTTGTCCGGTAAATGATAATCTTATGGAACTGCTTTTGATGATTGACGCAGTTAAAAGATCAGCAGCAAGAAAAATTACCGCTGTAATTCCTTATTTTGGGTATGCCCGTCAGGACAAAAAAGTTGCCCCAAGGGTTCCCATTAGTGCTAAGGTTGTGGCAGATATGGTTATGAAGGCAGGAGCCCAGAGGGTTATCACAGTTGATCTTCATGCAGGTCAGGTTCAGGGATTCTTTGACATACCTGTTGACAACCTCTATGCTGCTCCTGTTTTAAGGGATTATGCTTCATCAATCTTTAATATGGACGAGCTTGTAGTTGTTTCTCCAGATGCAGGAGGAGTTGAAAGAGCCAGGGCTTTTGCAAAAAGGCTTGGAGCAGAGTGGGCTATAGTTGATAAACACAGAACTGCTCCAAACAAGATTGGCTTAATGACTGTTGTTGGAGACGTAGTTGGTAAAAAAGCTGTTATTTTAGATGATATGGTTGATACAGCAGGAACTTTGACAGAAGCATCAAAGATTCTTATTGAACAGGGTGCCAAGGAGATTTATGCTTTTTGTTCTCATCCTGTTTTGTCAGGCCCTGCTTTAGAAAGAATAGAAAATTCACCTATTGTAAAACTTGTTGTTACAGATACAATTCCTTTGTCTGAAAAGGCTGCAGGTTCAGATAAGGTAAAAATTATTTCAATGTCTGGAATAATAGGCGAAGCAATTTTGAGAAGTCATACAGGAGATTCTGTAACTTCTCTTTTTGATTGATCAAGAAAAATCAAGGAGTTAAAGTTGAAATTTATAGAGATTGAAGCATTGGAAAGAAAAGAAACAGGGAAACAGGCAGGCAAAGCTCTGAGAAGAGATAAAAGAATTCCAGCTGTTATCTACGGAAGAAAAACCGAAGCATTACCTGTTTCGGTAAATACTATTGACCTTGAAAAGGCAATTAAAAAAACAGATACAATGGAAGTTTTTCTTAAAGTTGCTCTTGGCTCCAATACTTACCAGGCAATGATCAAGGAACTCCAGGCTGATGTTGTCAGCGGTAAGTTTCTTCATGCTGATTTTCTTACCATTGAAAAAGACCAGGTGCTTGATTTTAGAGTTCCTGTTGAAGTTTTTGGTGAAGAAGAATGCCCTGGTATTGAAAACGGTGGAATGCTTCAGATTCTAAGAAGAGAAATTGACGTTCGCTGTACAGCTGATAATATTCCTGAATCAGTTAAAATCGACGTGTCTGAGCTTGAGCTTGGAGATGCTGTTCATATTGAAGAAATTGAGTTTGGCCCTGAAGTTGAAGTTGATAAAGAGGTTAACTATACAGTTCTTACAATTGTAGCTCCTGATGCTGAAGAGCCTGAAGAAGAAGAGCTTGATGAAGATCTAGAAGGCCTAGAAGACGGAGAAGAAACTGAAGAGTCAGCTGAAGAAGAAACAGAAGCAACTGAAGACTAATTTTTTAACTTTCTAAGCAGTCAGGACAAATGTCTGATAAAATATGGCTTGTTGCCGGCCTTGGAAATCCCGGGCAAAGTTATGAAGGTAACAGGCACAATCTAGGATTTAAACTTATTGACAGGCTTTCTGAATTGTTTAATATTTCTGTTGATAAGAAAAAATTTAATGGAATTTTTGGGAAAGGCAAGAGAGGAAATGTTGACATTATTCTTCTCAAACCTTTCTCTTATATGAATAAAAGTGGGTTTCCCTTAAGAGAAATTTCAAACTATTTTGATGTTGACATTTCAAGAATAATTGTTGCTTATGATGATTTAGACTTGCCACCAGGGAAAATACGTATTAGGAAACATGGTGGAGCCGGTGGCCATAACGGAGTCAAATCAATAATAGAAAATTTGGGAACTGACCGGTTTGGAAGAATCAAGCTTGGAATAGGCCGGCCTGAGCGAAGGGAACAAGTTGTTTCATATGTTCTTCATGATTTTGATAAAAATGAAATTGAATTAATAAATAACGGGATTGAAAAAGCCGCAGAAGCCGCAGAAGAAATAATTTTCAACGGTTATACGGCATGTATGAATAATTTTAATAAGTAGTTTTAACTTTTTTAAGGAGGATTGTATGGAATTCGTGATGTCAAACTTGGCTCTTACTTGTACATTAGTAGGGGTCGCAGGTATCCTTTTTTCTTTGATACTTGCTGGTGTCGTTAAGGGAGCTCCTGCTGGAAACGCAAAAATGCAGGAAATTGCTGCCGCTATTCAAGAAGGTGCTATTGCTTATCTAAACCGTCAGCTTAGAACTATGGCAGTTGTTGGTGCGATAATCACAGTAGTTCTTTTCTTTGCTCTTGGTTTATTGAATGCAGTAGGATTTGTAATTGGTGCTGTAGCTTCTTTTTTAGCAGGCTACATTGGAATGAGAGTTTCAGTTATTGCTAACGTAAGAACAGCAGAAGCCTCAAGAAACGGACTTAACGCAGGTCTTTCCCTTTCTTTTAAGGGTGGTACTGTTACCGGTATGATTGTTGCTGGTCTTGCTCTTGCTTCAGTTGGTGGTTTTTACACAGTAACTGGAGAAGTTGGACCTCTTGTAGCTCTTGGTTTTGGTGGTTCTCTTATTTCTATCTTTGCACGTCTTGGCGGCGGTATCTTTACAAAAGGTGCTGACGTTGGTGCTGACCTTGTTGGTAAAGTTGAAGCTGGTATTCCTGAAGATGATCCAAGAAACCCTGCTACTATTGCTGATAACGTTGGTGATAACGTTGGTGACTGTGCTGGTATGGCAGCTGACCTTTTTGAAACATACGCAGTTACTATTGTTGCTGCTATGCTTCTACTCAGCCTTCAGTATGGCGGAGATTCTGAAATAGTTCTTTTCCCACTTATCCTTGGTGCAATTTCAATCATCGCATCAATAGTTGCAAGCTTTTTTGTTCGTCTTGGAAAAGGCAGCGATTATATAATGGGTGCTCTTTACAAAGGAATGTTTGGTGCAGCTATTCTTGCAGCCATAGCTTTCTATTTTGCATGTAAGCAATTTGTTGTAGGTATTGATGAGCCAGCAATGGAAATTTACTATTGTACCCTTGTAGGACTTATCCTTACAGTTGTTATTGTTATTATCACTGAGTATTATACAGGTATTTACAAGCCAGTTAAAGATATTGCACAGGCTTCTGTAACAGGTCACGGAACCAACATTATTGCTGGCCTTGCAGTTTCAATGCAGTCAACTGCTGCTCCTGTTATTGCAATTTGTATTGCTATTGGTGTTGCAAACTACTTTGCAGGTCTAATCGGTATCGCAATTGCAGCTGTTGCAATGCTTTCCATGACTGGTATGGTTATCGCTATTGATGCTTACGGCCCAATTACAGATAACGCCGGCGGTATTGCTGAAATGGCTGAGCTTGAAGATTCAGTTCGTGAAACAACAGACGCTCTTGACGCTGTTGGTAACACAACTAAAGCAGTTACAAAAGGTTATGCAATTGGTTCTGCTGGTCTTGCAGCCCTTGTACTTTTTGCCTGCTACGTTGAAGAATTTGCTATCCAGGGCGGTGATGGAGTAAGAATGGTATTTGACCTTTCCAACGTTGACGTTCTGATTGGTCTTTTCCTTGGTGGACTTCTACCTTACCTTTTTGCTTCAATAGCAATGAATGCTGTTGGTCGTGCTGGTGGTGCTGTTGTAGAAGAAGTTCGTCGTCAGTTCCGTGAAATCCCAGGAATTATGGATTACACAGCAAAGCCTGATTATGCAGCATGTGTTGACATTGTAACTCGTTTTGCTCTTAAAGAAATGATAGTTCCAGCGCTTCTACCAGTTTTTGCACCAATTATTGTTGGTTTTCTTCTTGGTGAAGTTGCTCTTGGCGGTCTTCTTATCGGTTCCATCGTTACTGGTATTTTTGTTGCTATCTCAATGGCAACTGGTGGTGCAGCATGGGATAACGCTAAAAAGTATATTGAAGATGATAACTTGGGCGGTAAGGGAAGTGATGCTCATAGAGCAGCTGTTACCGGTGACACCGTAGGTGACCCGTACAAAGATACAGCTGGTCCTGCAATCAACCCAATGATCAAAATCATCAACGTTGTTGCAGTTCTTATGGTACCATTCCTTATCTAATCCTAGGTTTATCTAGATTAAGGTCTTAGTAAGTATTTTGGGGAGAATGGATAAATTTCCATTCTCCCTTTTTTAATTCATAAAACTACGGCATAGTTAAATGTATTCCATTAATGATTATGATTTTTATCTTCCTCAAAACTTAATTGCTCAAAATCCTGCTGAAAAAAGAGACCAGTCAAGACTTTTTTATGTTCCCGGAAACAATAAAAGCTTTAAGCATTTAAAATTTCAGGATATATGTTCTTTTTTATCTGAAAATGATCTTCTTGTTATAAATAATACTAAAGTAGTACCTGCCAGGCTGTTTGGTAAAAAAGAGTCCGGTGGTAAGGTAGAAATTCTTATTTTAGATTACCTTGAAGGTTTAAAGTCTTTAGAAAAAAAAGCTGTATTTGAATGTTTTTGTTTAGTAAGAGCTTCAAGAAGGCCTAAAATAAACTCAAAAATTTTTATCACAGAGAATTTAACTGCAGAAGTAAAAGAAATTGATGGTAAAAAAGTAAAAATTTTATTTAAAAGTAAAAATGATATTTTAAAAGAAATAGATACTGCAGGTGAACTTCCGCTTCCTCCATATATTAAAAGAGAAAATAAAAAAAACTTAGAATCTGATAAGTTCAGATATCAAACTGTTTATGCAAAAAATAAAGGAGCAGCAGCAGCTCCCACAGCAGGGCTACATTTCACTGATGAGCTTATGAAAAAAATAAGAAATAAAGGTGCTGATTTTGCAGAAATAACTTTATATGTAGGATATGGAACTTTCAGTCCTGTTGAATGCGATGATATAAGAGAACATAATATTCATAGAGAAAAGTATTTTATAGACAAAGAAAATGCATTAAAAATAAATGAAGCTGTTAAAAAAGGAAAAAGAATTATTGCTGTTGGTACAACAAGTGTGAGGACTTTAGAATTTGCCTGTGAAAACAATGGATTTATAAGTTCAGGTGAAGGCTGTTGTGATCTTTATATATATCCAGGTTATAAATTTAAAATTGTTGATTCAATAATAACCAATTTTCATCTTCCAAAAAGTACCCTGCTAATGCTTGTTTCTGCTTTTGCAGGTTTTGATATTATTAAAAAAGCTTATAAAGAAGCTGTGGAAAATCAATATCGTTTTTTTAGTTATGGGGATTCTATGTTTTTAGAAACCAGGATTTAAACTGACAATCTTTTAAATTATACTGAAAAGTAAGTGAATTTTAAATTTAATGAATTTTGGAGTAATATCTAATGTTTTCTTTTGAAGTTTTAAAAAACGGCGGAGATAAATATGAAAGAACAGGAATAATAACCACATCAAGGGGGAAAATTGAAACCCCTATTTTTATGCCTGTTGGAACCCTTGGAAGTGTAAAGTCTTTAAGTGTTGAGGATGTAAAAAATGTTAATGCCCAGATTATTTTAGGGAATACCTACCATCTTTATTTAAGACCTGGAATGGAAGTTTTAAATCTTTTTGACGGGCTCCATAAGTTTATGAACTGGGATAAACCTCTTCTTACTGACAGCGGGGGATTCCAGGTTTTTTCTCTTGCCAGGCTTTCTAAGATAACTGAAAAAGGATATTCATTTCAATCGCATATAGATGGTTCAGCCCATCTTATGACTCCTGAAAAATCCATTGAAATTCAGCTTTGCATTGGCTCAGATATTATGATGTGCCTTGATCAATGTTTAGGATATCCTTCAGAAAAAAAGCAGGTTAAAGAAGCAGTTCATCTTACTACAAGATGGGCAAAAAGATGCTTTGACAGATGGAAGCAGGATGAAAAAAGAAATAATGCTTTGTTTGGAATTGTTCAGGGTGGAATGTTTGAAGATTTAAGAAGAATTTCAGCAGAGGAAATCTGTGAAAATGATTTTAGCGGGTTTGCTATTGGAGGTTTAAGCGTTGGAGAACCTCCACCCCTTATGTATGAAGTTGCTGAGTACAACCTTCCCATGCTTCCGCCTGAGAAACCAAAATATGTAATGGGAGTAGGTACTCCTGAAGATTTGGTAACCCTTGTAGGTTTTGGTGCAGATATGTTTGATTGTGTGATGCCAACAAGAAATGCCAGAAATGGAAAGCTTTTTACAAGGTGCGGGGATTTAAATATTTCCAATTCAAGATATAAGTCAGATACTTTGCCAATTGATCCCAAATGCAGCTGCCAAACCTGTCAAAATTATTCAAGGTCATATTTAAGACATCTTTACAAGTCAAAAGAGCTTTTGGCATACAGACTGAACACAATTCACAACCTTCATTATTATCTTGATCTTATGAAAAATATAAGGAATGCTGTTTCAAATTCTGAATATAAAAGTTTTAAAAAGCAATTTTTTGATGAAAGAAGTAAGGGAATAGATGGATTAAATGATTAATTAAAGGAGGAAATATGGCTGTAGCTGAAAAAATTGAGTCTTTTATGGGGAAATCATCCTGGATAAGAAAAATGTTTGAAGAAGGTGCAAGAATGAAGGCAAAATACGGAGCTGATAAGGTATTTGACCTAAGCCTTGGAAACCCGAATCTTCCTCCTCCAAAAGAATTTCAGGAAGCTCTTATGGTTGAAGCTGCTGTAGAAACCGAAGGAATTCACGGATATATGCCAAATCCGGGTTATCCCCAGGTAAGAGCAGAAATTGCAAAATCTGCTTCTGTTGATCAAGAAGTTTCTTTAACAGAAAATGAAATTCTAATGACCTGCGGTGCTGCAGGAGCTTTGAATGTAACTTTAAAAACCATTTTAAATCCAGGTGAAAAGGTTGTGGTTTCAAAGCCTTATTTTGTTGAATATGATTTTTACCTAGATAACCACGGGGGAGAGCTTGTTACTGTTCCTTCAACCAAAAGCTTTGGTCTTGATTTCAATGAAATAGAAAAAGCTATTAAAAAAGATACCAGAGCCCTTTTGATAAACTCACCCAACAACCCTTCAGGTGTAATTTACTCAAAAGAAGAACTAGATAAACTTGGTGAGATTCTTGAAGCCAAAAGTAAAGAGTTTGGAAAAGTAATTTATCTTATTTCTGATGAGCCCTATAGAAGAATTGCTTTTGATAATATTGTGGTTCCAGGTGTTTTAAGAGCATATAAAAATTCAATAGTAGCAAGTTCATACTCTAAAGAGCTGTCTTTGGCAGGGGAAAGAATAGGTTATATTGCAATTTCACCAACAGCAGATGACAAAGAGAAGCTGTTTAATGGAATGGCATTATGCAATAGAATTCTTGGTTTTGTAAATGCTCCCGGACTTATGCAAAGAGTTGTTGCAAAAATTCAGGGTGCCAAGGTAGATATTGAAGCCTATGAAAGAAAAAAACAGATTTTATGTGATGGGTTAAGGGAAGCTGGTTATGATTTTGTTGAGCCCAAAGGAGCTTTTTTCCTTTTCCCAAAATCTCCCATAGCAGACGATGTTGAGTTCGTTAAAATTCTTCAGGAAGAAAAAGTGCTGGCAGTTCCGGGTTCAGGATTTGGAGTACCAGGACATTTCAGGTTGTCATTTTGTGTTTCAGATTCTGTTATTGAAAATTCCATCAAGGGATTTAAAGCTGCAATTGATAAATGTAAAAAATAAGATTTATCTATATTTTGCCGGTTTTTTATCGGCAAAATATATTTAAGCTATCAGTTTTTAATATCAGGCTGAAAAACTACAATAAAAATTCAATCTTAATGGGTTCAAGATAATTTTGTTTAAAAGAGATTTAAAATGGTAAATAAGGATTTAAGTTCAGGTTTTTTTGGAGATTCTATTTTTTATGGATATCAAACAGATTATGAATCAAGGTGTTTCAGGGTTTTTGAAAAACAATCAGGAATAAAACCTGTTTTCAAGGGACGAGAAAATCCCCTGGGATTTCCAGGAGCAGGTGTTTTTGATTTGATAAAATTATCAGCCAGTCTTTTTAATAAATATTTTCCAGATATTTTGTTTTTGTGCGTGGGAGCAAACCACTTTGATGAAAACGGGATTTTAAGATATCCTTATTCAATGGGTGAAGCTGATTTTTTTGACCAGTATTTTATTCTTTTTGAAAAACTTCATAAAATGGGCTTAAATCTTATTTGGTGTGGTTTTCCTCCTTTTGAACAAGGCGGAATAGAACAAAAAAGAGCTCTTTATCTAAGCCATAAAATCTCAGAAATTGCCAAAAAATTTGATTTTAAATCCTCTTTTTTTATTGAAAGTCTTATAAATCAGCCTGATTTTGATCCCAGGGGTGGAATTTATTATGATAATTTGGCAATAGATATTCATCCAAATAATTGTGGACAGGAATTTATTGGCTCATTTTACGCTGATTATATTAAGAAAAACCAATAAATAATAATTGGAACCTGCTTTGGTTTAAGGGATAAAATTTATCCCTTAAATTTATTAAATAATTTTATTTGGGTGATCTTCCGTAAATATCATCAAATCTTACAATATCGTCTTCCCCAAGATAGCTTCCAGATTGAACTTCAACTATTTCAAGGGGAATTTTACCTGGATTATAAAGTCTGTGCAAAGTTCCAAGTGGAATATAAATTGACTCATCTTCTTTTAAAAGAATTTCATCTTCTCCCCTTGTAACAACAGCAGTTCCTTTCACCACAACCCAGTGTTCTGCTCTATGGTGATGTTTTTGTGCTGAAAGTTTTTCTCCGGGTTTTACTGTAAGTCTTTTAACCTGAAATCTTTCTGAAATATCAATTGTTTCGTAATTTCCCCAGGGTCTGTAAACTGTTTTGTGAATATCAGGTTCATCTCTTTTGTCTTTTTTAAGCTGGTCAACTATTTTTTTAACATCCTGAACCTTATCCCTTGATGCAACAAGAACAGCATCTGAGGTTTCAATTATAACATGATTTTCAACTCCAACAGCTGCAACAATTCTTGAGGTGGAATGAAGATAAGAGTTTTTTACATCTGAAAGATAAACATCTCCTGAAGTGACATTGTTGTTTTCATCTTTTTCTTTTGTCTGCCATAAAGCTTCAAAAGACCCAAGATCATTCCATTGGCATGAAATTGGAATTACAGCAGCCCGGGTTGTTTTTTCCATTATTGCATAATCTATTGAATCTTCAGGTGAAAGGCTGAAGCTTTCCTTATCAAGCCTCATAAAGTCAAGATCTGTCTGCCCTTTTTTAACAGCGGCTTTTGCACATTTTAAAATTTCAGGAGAGTTTTTTTCAAATTCTTCAATAATTGTTTTTGCTTTGAAAATAAACATTCCGCTGTTCCATAAATACTTACCTGATTCAAGATATTTTTTTGCAGTTTCAAGGTCAGGTTTTTCAACAAATTTATCAACCATGGAAACAGCCCCTGATACTGAAGATCCTTTTTTAATATATCCATAACCTGTTTCAGGAGAGGAAGGAACAATTCCAAATGTTATTACAAGATTTTTTTCTGCAGCCTCATATCCGGTTTTAATACTTTCTTTAAAGGTTTCCATATCTCCTATATAATGATCAGCTGGAAGAACAATTAAAGTGGGGTCCAAGTCAAGTTCAAGTGCTTTTACTGCTGAAACCGCTATTGCAGGAGCTGTGTTTTTGGCAATTGGCTCTAAAATTATTGAAGGATTGTTTATATTGATCTGCCTTAATTGTTCTGCAACCATAAATCTATGGTCTTCATTGCAGATTATTATAGGGTCTGAAAGATTTTCTATGTTTTCCAGCCTTAAAATTGTTTCCTGAAGCATGGTTTTTGTAGATGTAAGTTCAATTAGCTGTTTTGGATACAGTCTTCTTGAAAGAGGCCAGAGCCTTGTACCTGAACCACCGGCTAGAATTACTGGAATAAGCATAATTTCTCCATTGCTTTTATAATTTGTAATTTATTTTTTAAGGATTAACTTCTTAAATGAACAGATCAATTTATAATTATTATCTGTTAATTTAAAATTCAGTCAATATTAAATTAAGATATATTTAATTGACACTCCAGGTTTATGTGAATAAGTTTTGTTTTATTTAACCATTTAATAAAGTTTTTAGGGAAAAAAGTGAAAATTAAAATAGACAGGGAAGAAATTGCCTTTGATTTTGACGGAGTAATAGCTGATACAATGACACTTTTTGTGTCTCTTTTAAAAAAAGACTATGATAGAGGGGATATTTCAATTTCAGATATTACCAATTATGATCTTAGAAAATGCCTTGATGTTTCAGATGAGGTTTTAATGGACATAGGATTTAAAATAATCAGTGAGGATTGTTATAAGTTTCTAAAGCCCATTAAAGGTGCTGTTGATGTTTTAACAAATTTTGTTGAATCAGGGGAAAAACTTTTAATTATAACAGCAAGACCTGAAAAAAAACCTGTTGAACTCTGGGTTAACCACTATCTTAACATTAATGAAAAAAAATTTGAGGTTGTTGCAACCGGAGATTTCAATTCAAAAACAAAGGCTTTGCATGATTTTAATAAAAAACACCTTATCGAAGACAGGATAGAAACCTGTTTCCATTTAAAGGAAGAAGGATTTGAGCCCATTGTTTTTGTACAGCCCTGGAACAGACTTCCAAATGATTTTATTGAAGTAAAATCCTGGTCTGAAATTTCAAACCTTTTTGGTTGATTAAAATGGAAAATCAGGAATGGAATCAACTTGTTTTAAAATTTTTGTCTTTTCTTGAAACGGAAAAGAATTCAAGTGCCCATACAATCACAGGATATCACAGGGATTTAAAAGACTTTTATTTCTATATTAAAAATAATTTCAGTCAGTTAAATCCTGAAGATATAGAAAAGGATCAGGTTAGGAATTACCTTTATTTTCTCCATTCAAAAAAATATAAGCCTTCTTCAATTAGAAGAAAAATTGCTTCTCTTGCTTCTTTTTACAATTATCTTCTTAAAATAGATCTGGTAAAGAAAAATCCATGTACAGGGATAAGCCTTCCAAAGCTTCCGCAAACAATTCCTTCTTTTATTGGAATTGACGATATGTTTTATTTTCTTGATTCTATTTCTGTAAAAACCTGGCTTGATGCAAGAAATAAGGCTGTTTTTGAATTGATGTATTCAACAGGAATAAGGGTGTCTGAGCTTGTTGGTTTAAATGTTGATGATATTTTTGATTCTGGATTTATAAAAGTTTTTGGAAAAGGAAGAAAGGAAAGAATAATTCCTTGTTCTTCAAAGGCTTTAAAATTTGTTAAAGACTATATTGAGCTTGTTGAAATGGAAATTAATAAAAAACTTGAAGGAGCTCTTTTTTTAAACAGATTTAAAACAAGAATAAGAGCAAGATCCATTGCAAGAATTCTTGATGCACTTATATTAAAAGCCGGGCTTCATTTTAAAACCTCTCCCCATAAAATAAGGCATAGTTTTGCAACCCATATGCTTGATAACGGGGCTGATTTAAGATTTATTCAGGAGTTTTTAAATCATAAAAGCCTTTCAACCACACAAAAGTACACCCATGTCACCATGGATAGATTAATGGAAGTTTACGACAAATCACACCCAAGGAATTAGGGAAGTTAGGAGTTTGTAAGATGGATAAATTTAAGGGAACTACAATTTTAAGTATAAGAAAAGATAATAAGGTTGTTGTTGCAGGAGACGGTCAGGTAACTTTGGGAAATTCTGCAATAAAAAAAAATGCAAAAAAAGTAAGAAGAATATACAACGATAAAATTATTGTGGGTTTTGCAGGAGCAACCGCAGATGCCTTTACTTTAACAGAAAGGCTTGAAGCAAAACTTGAGCAATACAGCGGAAATCTTACAAGAGCATCTGTTGAGCTGGCAAGAGAATGGAGAACAGATAAGTATTTAAGACGGCTTGAAGCAATGATGATAGCAGCTGATGATTTAAATACATATTTGATTTCAGGAACAGGAGATGTGATTGAACCAGATGATGGGGTTATTTCCATAGGTTCTGGAAGTATTTCAGCACAATCAGCAGCTATTGCACTTTTTAGAAATACCAAAATGGATATTGAAGATATTGTTTTAAGTGCAATGAAAATAGCAGCAGAAACCTGTATTTATACAAATACAAATTTTACAATAGAAAAAATAGAAAAAAAATAAAGGGAAATTTATTATGCTTAACCTTACCCCAGCCATGATTGAACAGGAACTGGATAAATATATAATCGGGCAGAAAAATGCCAAGAAATCTGTTGCAATAGCACTTAGAAATCGTTGGAGAAGACGTCATGTTGAAGAGGATTTAAGAGATGAAATTTCTCCTAAAAATATAATTTTAATCGGGCCTACTGGAGTTGGTAAAACTGAAATTGCAAGAAGACTTGCCAGACTTACAGGTTCTCCTTTTGTAAAAGTGGAAGCTTCAAAATTTACTGAAGTGGGCTATGTGGGAAGAGATGTGGAGTCAATGGTTAGAGACCTTTTAAATACAGCAATTTCAATGGTCAAAACAAGTGAAGAGGAAAGAGTAAGGGAAAAAGCCAGGGAAATTGCAGTGGAAAAGGTTTTAAATCTTCTTCTTCCCGGTTCAGGGCAAAGCGAAGAGCAAAATTCAATGGATATTGTTGAAACTGCTGAAACCCGGGAAAAAACAAGAGAAAAATTAAGAAAAATGCTTGAAAATGGAAAACTTGATGAAAGAGAAGTTGAAGTTGAGGTAAATGAACGCTCAACTCCAATGGTTGAAGTTTTTTCCAATATGGGAATGGAAGAGCTTGGATTTAATTTTAAGGACATGATGGGAAATATTTTTCCCAAGAATACTAAAAAAAGAAAAATGAAGGTAAAAGATGCCCTTAAAATTATTGAAGATGATGAAGCAGCTTCTTTAATTGATATGGAATCAGTTTCAAAAAAGGCAATTGAGCTCACAGAGCAGTCTGGAATAATTTTTCTTGATGAAATAGACAAGGTTACAGGAAGAACAGGTGGAACAGGCCCTGATGTGTCAAGGGAAGGTGTTCAAAGGGACCTTCTTCCCATTGTTGAGGGAAGTACTGTGGTTACAAAATATGGGAATGTTAAAACTGATCATATCCTTTTTATTGCAGCAGGTGCTTTTCATATTTCAAAACCATCAGATCTTATTCCTGAGCTCCAGGGAAGATTTCCCATAAGAGTTGAGCTTGACTCCCTTGGAGCAGATGATTTTTATAGAATTCTTACCGAGCCTCAAAATGCCCTTACCCTGCAATATATTGCTCTTTTAAGAACTGAAAATATAAGAATTTCCTTTACAGATGATGCTGTAAGAGAAATTTCAACAATAGCAGAAGAAGTCAATGCAGGAACAGAAAACATAGGAGCAAGAAGGCTTCATACTATAATGGAAAAGCTTCTTGAAGAAATTTTATACAAGGCTCCTGATATAGACGAGAAAGATATTGAAATTGACAGTGCTTTTGTTAAAGATAAGCTTTCTGACATTAAAAACAATCAGGATTTAAGCAGATACATTTTATAAGAAAAGAAAAAGAAGATGACAGATACAATTTTTGATTCAGGCTCACCTGCAAAGGTTTCTGATATACTGGTTGAAGCTTTGCCATACATCAGAAAATTTGCAGGCATGACAATAGTTATAAAATATGGCGGTCATGCCATGGTAGATAAAAAATTAAAGCATGATTTTGCAAAAGATATTACTCTTTTAAAGTTTATCGGGATAAATCCTGTAGTTGTTCATGGAGGCGGTCCCCAGATTAACAATGTTTTAAAAAGAATGGGAATTGAAACAAAGTTTATCAAAGGAATGAGATTTACCGATGAAGAAACCATGGATGTTGTTGAAATGGTTTTGGGCGGAAAGGTGAACAAATCAATAGTAACCCTTATTTCGGGCGAAGGCGGAAAATGTGTTGGGCTTACAGGAAAAGACGGAGGACTTATTCTTGCTGAAAAAATGCAGATTTTTCAAAAATCAGATGAAAATAAACCTCCTGAAATTTTAGATCCGGGAATGGTTGGACGTGTTGTTGAAATAAGACCTGAAATTATAACAACTCTTTCAGATAAAGGATTTATTCCTGTAATAGCGCCTGTTGGAGTTGGTAAAAACGGTGAAACATATAATATAAATGCTGATATTGTTGCGTCTGAAGTAGCTTCAGCCCTTGGTGCGGGAAGACTTATTCTTATGACAGATGTTGACGGTGTTTTAGATAAAAATAAAAATCTTATTTCATCAATAGACTCAATTAAAGCCAAGGAAATGATAGATTCAGAAGAAATTGTCGGGGGTATGATTCCAAAAATTGAATGTGCTTTAAAAGCCGTTGAATCAGGAGTTTCGAAAGCTCAGATTATAAACGGAACAAAAAGCCATGCTATTTTATTAGAGCTTTTTACTAACCAGGGTATAGGTACAGAGGTGTTTTCATGTCAGAATTGATTGAAGTTTCAGATTCAAATATTGCCAATACATACGCACGTTATCCTTTTATGATAGAGCGGGGTGAAGGTCTTAAAATTTATGATGAAAAAGGCCGCTCATTTTATGATTTTTTTTCAGGTATTTCAGTATGCAGCCTTGGTCATTGTCATCCTGAAGTTGTGGAAGCTGTAAAAAATCAGGCTGAAAAGCTTTTTCATGTTTCAAATCTTTATTATACATTGCCCCAGACAAATCTTTCTAAAAAGCTGGTTGATTCAAGTTTTGCAGACAGGGTTTTTTTTGCAAATTCAGGAGCTGAAGCAAATGAAGCTGCAATTAAACTTGCAAGAAAATACGGCTGTGACAATTATGGAATTCATAAAAATAAAATTATAACTTTTTTAAATTCATTTCATGGAAGAACCCTTGGAACCATAGCAGCAACAGGTCAGGATAAAATCAAAAAAGGTTTTGCTCCAATTCCGGAAGGTTTTGATTACGCTGTTTTCAATGATATTGAATCTGTAAAAAAACTTGTAAGTGAAAAAACATGTGCAATTATGCTCGAGCCTGTTCAGGGTGAGGGCGGAATAATACCTGCTGATAAAAAATTTTTAAAAGATCTTAGAAAACTTTGTGACAAAAATCATATTTTACTTATTTTTGATGAAATCCAAACAGGGGTTGGAAGAACAGGCAAGCTTTTTTGTTATGAAAATTATGATGTAATTCCAGATATAATGACCCTTGCCAAGGCTCTTGGAAATGGAATGCCAATTGGTTGTATGCTTGCTTCCAACCATGTAATGCAGTCCTTTGGCCCAGGCTCCCATGGCACTACTTTTGGAGGCAATCCAATTTCATGTGCAGCAGCAGATAAAGTGCTTGAAATTATACAACGGGACAATTTGTGTGAAAAAGCTTTGGAAAAAGGAAGATATTTACTTGATTTAATGATGAAATTAAAGGAAAAACATAAGTTCATCAAAGATGTCAGGGGACTTGGTCTTTTAATTGGGGTTGAACTTGATAAAAATATTGAGGTGGAATCCCTTGTAAAAAAGTTTTATGAAAAAGGTTTTTTAATAAACATAATTCAAGGACATATAATAAGACTTTCTCCGCCTTTAATAATAGATAATGAAACAATTGAGATGTTTGCAAAAACTGCAGACATTGTTTTTGGGGAACTTTAAATAAAACAGAGGCTAAATTGAAAAAGGATCTGCTTCATTTAGGAGAATTAAAAAAAGAAGAGCTTAATTTTTTTATTAAAAGAGCTATTGAGCTGAAGTCAAGGTTTAAAAAAGGTATAATAGACAGGCCTTTTATTTCAAAAACAATGGCACTTATTTTTGATAAGGCCTCCACAAGAACAAGAGTTTCCTTTGAAGTTGCTTTTGCCCAGCTTGGCGGACATCCTATGTTTTTAAGCTCGGGGGCAACCCAGATGAGCAGAAGTGAGCCTGTTAAAGATACAGCAAGGGTTCTTGAAAGATATTGTGATATTCTTGTTATAAGAACCTATGGTCAGGAACTAGTTGAAGAATTTGCAAAGCATAGCAAAATTCCTGTTATAAATGCTCTTACAGATATTTATCATCCCTGCCAGATTTTAAGTGATTTAATGACTGCTGCAGAGCATAAAGGCGGAATTGATAATCTTTCAAATCTTAAGTTTACATGGATTGGGGATGGAAATAATGTTGCTCATTCATGGATAAATGCTGCTAAGATTTTAGGCTTTGAATTAAGCCTTGCAATCCCAAAAAGCTATGATCCTGATAAAGAAATTTTTGAAAATGCAGTTAAAGTAAATAAAAATATAAAAATTTTCAGAGATCCAAAAGAAGCTGTAAAAAATGCAGATATAATTTATACAGATGTCTGGGCAAGCATGGGACAGGAAAAAGAACAAAAAGAAAGAGAAAAGGTTTTTAAAAACTTTTGTGTTGATTCCAGTCTTTTAAGCCATGCAGCAAAAGATTGTTCTGTAATGCATTGTCTTCCAGCCCATAGAGGTGAGGAAATAAGTGATGAAGTAATGGAGGGAAACCAGTCAATAATTTTTGATGAAGCAGAAAACAAACTTCATATGCACAAAGCTATTCTGGATATTTTTATTACTAATAATTTAAAACAACAACAGAGGTAATTATGTCTGATATAAAAAAAGTTGTTCTTGCATATTCTGGAGGACTTGACACTTCAGTGATTTTAAAATGGTTAATTGAAACCTATGATTGTGAAGTTATAGCTTACACAGCTGATTTAGGTCAGGAAGAAGAACTTGATTTTGTAAAGCCAAAAGCCCTTAAAACAGGAGCCTCAAAGGTTTATATTGAAGATTTAAGAGAAGAATTTGTAAAAGATTATATTTTTCCAGCTTTCAGGGCAAATGCAATTTATGAGGGAAATTATCTTTTAGGGACTTCCATTGCAAGGCCTCTTATTTCAAAAAGACAGGTTGAAATTGCAAGAATGGAAGGAGCTGATGCTGTTAGTCACGGTGCCACAGGTAAAGGAAATGATCAGGTAAGATTTGAACTTTCATACCTTGCTTTAGAACCCAATATAAAATGTATAGCTCCATGGAGAGACTGGGATTTAAATTCAAGAACAGCTCTTATGGCTTTTGCCAAAAAACACGGAATAGATGTTCCCACAACACTTGAAAAGCCTTATTCAACAGACAGAAACATGCTTCACATAAGTTATGAAGGCGGAGTTCTTGAAGACCCTTGGGAGCCTCCAACCGATGATATGTATGTAATGAGTGTTCCTCCTGAAAAAGCTCCTGATAAACCTGAAATAATTGAAATTGAATTTGAAAAAGGAGATCCTGTTGCAATAAACGGAGAATATTTATCTCCTGGAGTTTTATTTGCAAAATTAAACAAACATGCAGGACAAAACGGAATTGGAAGAATAGATCTTGTTGAAAACAGGTTTGTTGGAATGAAATCAAGGGGAGTATATGAAACTCCGGGGGGAACAATTTTAAGAAATGCCCACATGGCCATGGAATCAATCACACTTGACCGTGAAGTTGCCCATATAAGAGATTCTCTTATACCAAAATACGCAGAGCTTGTTTATAATGGATTTTGGTTTTCTCCTGAAATGGAAATGCTTCAATCCATGGTAGATCACACCCAGCAGGTTGTTTCAGGTACAGTTAAAATGAAACTTTACAAGGGTAATTCATATATTCTTGGAAGAAAATCAAAAAATTCCCTTTATAATCCTGAAATTGCAACCTTTGAAGAAGACAATAGAGCATACAATCAAAAGGATGCAGAAGGTTTTATTCGTTTAAATGCCCTTCGTTTAAGAATTCAGGAAATGATGCGGAGGAATTCATGAGTTCCAAGCTCTGGGGAGGAAGATTTTCAGTAACAACTGACAAAGCTGTGGAAAAATTTTCTTCTTCCATAGATTTTGACTCTTTGCTTTACAAAGAAGATATTCAAGGAAGTATTGCCCACTCAAAAATGCTTGCTGAATGCGGGATAATTTCAAAAGAAGATTTCAAAAAAATTGAAAAAGGGCTTTTGAAAATTGAAAAACAAATAGAATCAGGTGATTTTATCCATGATGATTCACTTGAAGATATTCACATGCATATAGAGTCTTGTCTTACCCAAGAAATTGGCGATGCTGCAAGAAAACTTCATACTGCAAGAAGCAGAAATGATCAGGTTGGCCTTGATATAAGACTTTATCTTAAAACAGTTATAAATGAAGTTGTTGAAAATCTTTTTTATTTAAGAAAAAACTTTTATGAAAAAGCAGTTTTAAATATAAATACAATTTTGCCTGGTTATACACATTTGCAAAGGGCTCAGCCAGTGTCTTTTGCCCACCATATGCTGGCTTATTATGAAATGTTTACAAGAGATTCTTCAAGATTTATTGATTGTTTAAAAAGATTTGATGAAAATCCTTTAGGATCTGCAGCTCTTGCTGGCACTCCCCATAAAATAGACAGAAAAAGAACCACTGAACTTTTAAATTTTTCCACTTATACAAAAAACAGTATGGATGCTGTTTCAGACAGGGATTTTGTAATAGAATTTCTTTCTTCAGCTTCAATTTGCATGATGCATTTAAGCAGAATTTCAGAAGAACTTATTTTGTGGTCAACTTCAGAGTTTGCTTTTGTAACCATTTCAGATGGATTTACAACAGGAAGTTCAATTATGCCCCAAAAGAAAAATCCTGATATTCCAGAACTTGTAAGGGGTAAAACAGGAAGGGTTTATGGAAGTCTTGTTGCAATTTTAACTTTAATGAAATCCCTGCCCATGACCTATAATAGAGATATGCAGGAAGATAAACCTCCTTTGTTTGACGGAGCCAAAACCCTTTTATCATGTATTGATATTTACAATAGAATGCTTCCTGAAATAAAAATAAACAAAGACAAAATGCTTGAAGCAACAAAAACTGGATTTTTAAATGCAACAGATATGGCAGATTATCTTGTTGAAAAAAATGTTGCTTTTAGACTTGCCCACGAAATCACAGGAAAGGCAGTAGCTTTAGCTCTTGATAAGGGGTGTGAGCTTGAAAATCTTAGCCTTGAAGATTTAAGAACAATTTCAAGTGCTTTTGATGATGACATTTATTCTTATCTTGATATAGAAACTGTGGTTGATAAAAGAATATCCCTTGGCGGCACTTCAAGGGAAAATATTAAAAACCAACTTAAAAATATTAAAGAGCTTCTTAATGAAGAAAAACAAAAATTTAATTATTAGTTTTGTTTTTATATTTATTGTTTTTTCGGGCTGCGGAAGAAAGGCCATGCCTTTTGTTCCCAAAAATGAAACAATTCCAAAGCCTGAAAATTTAAAAGTTGTTTTTGAAAATGAAAAGCACACTCTTTTTTTTGATTATAAAGGAAGTGCAGATTATTTTATTTTGGAACTTTCTAAAACCCAGTGCAAGTCTTGTCCTGATTCTTTTATAAAAATTGCTGAAATTGAAGGTGAGCGTAATTACCATGTTTTTTCATTTTTTGGAGAAGGGCAATATAAATTAAAGCTTACAGCTGTAAAAAATAAGATAAAAAGTGAGTCTGCTTTAAAAGAAGTTGAAATTCAATAATGTTGGCTGATGTTTATTTAAGCTTAGGTTCAAATCTTGGAGAAAAATTTGATAATTTAAAAAAGGCTGTTTTTTTTCTTAAAAAAGAATTTGGAGAAATTCAAATTTCTAATTTTTATGAAACCAAACCCTTAGATTATAAAAATCAATCAGAGTTTATAAATTGCTGCATTTTTTTTAAAACAAAAAAAAATTGTTTTGAAGTGTTTGAAAAAACAAGAAAAATTGAAAAGCAATTGGGGCAGTTTGAAAAAGAATTAAGATTTGGCCCAAGGATTATTGATATAGATATAATTTTTTTTTCAGATAAAATTATAAATACTCCAAATCTTAAAATACCCCATGAAAGAATGCATAAAAGGGCTTTTGTTCTTTTCCCCTTGATGGATCTTAATGAAAGTTTTGTTCATCCGGTGTTTAAAAAAAATATCAGGCAATTATCTGAAGCAAAAAAAGTTTTAGGTCAGGGGATAAAAAAAATTGGTAATTGTTCCAGATTAATCTGACAATAAAATTGTTTTACTGCCAAGAACAGATGTTGTATTTTTTTCGGGCCGGTTTCAGAAGATATGGTTTTTATATTTCCTGATTTGGAGTATAGAAAAAATTAAGCTTGGGAAGAATAGAGCAGCTGTTCTGGTTTTAAGCTGAATATAAGCAAAATATCTAAGGAATAATTAAAATGAAGTTTAAAATTAATGACGATTTAAAGAAAAAACTTATGCATCCAAATGCTTTTACCCTTTATAGGGTGATTGCTGTTCCGGTTTTGATTATTCTTATGCTGGGAAATAGTTTTTGGAATTGTTTTTTTGCAACTCTTGTATTTATTTTGGCATCTATTACAGATTATCTTGACGGATTTTTAGCCAGAAAAATGGGACTTGTTTCAAATTTTGGTAAAATGATGGATCCCCTTGCAGACAAGATTTTAGTAAGTTCAGCTTTTATAATGCTTGTTGCCAAAGGCTGGGTTCCTGGCTGGGTTGTTTGTATAATAATCGGTCGTGAACTTGCTGTAACAGGGCTTAGGAATCTTATGACAGAAAACAATGATGATGTTTCAGCTTCTGTTATTGCAAAGTGGAAAACAGGGTTTCAGATTGCAGCTCTTATTCCTTTGATTTATCATTATAAGTTCATTGGAATTGATATGGCATATATTGGAAATCTTTTAATCTGGGTTGCCCTTGTTTTAACTATTATTTCAGGCTTTGATTATTTTTATAAGGCAAGAAAATATTTTATTGAATAAATTTCTCAGTTAAAAAAGACAATTTATAAATAAAATCAATTTTTTTAGGACTTTAAAAATATTAAATCATTGTTATGATATGATTTTGAGATTTTAACAGGATTTTAATCAGAAATTGATCCGGGAGTAAATTTCTATTCCCCAACAAAATATTTTTTAAAGGTGAGTGTTAATGAAAGAAATTAAATGGGAAAAAGAGTTTGATATTTTAATAAAAGATCTTGACGAGCCAAGGAAGTTTTTAGCTGACAAATTAAGCGAGGTTTTAAAAAATATATCTACAAATCCCGGCAGCTCTAATATTGAAGACCTTAATGCGGTAATTGACGGGTTTAGAATTCATTTTGGCAGGGAAGAAAAGCTTCTTGCAAAATATGGTTATCCTGAAGTAGATCTTCATCGAAAAGAACATAAAAGCTATGTGAGATATCTTATTAAGCTGAGAAGAAAGCTTGCTGAAAATCCAGATTTGGCTGAAAACGAAATGGTAAAAGAAATTGCTGATGTTTATCGCGAACATTTAAGTAAAAGCGATAAAGAATATGCTCCATACTTGAGACTTAAGAAAAAAATTGAGGTACATAGTTTAAGAAAATAAAAAAAACTGGAGTTTTCATACAATTTTATTAAGTTTCTCCAGTTTTATTAAAATTTAATTGAGTGCAGGTTTTGTTAATTAATAAACTATCAATTTTTAAACACAAATTTTAAATTCTGCTGTAAAGGAAATTACTTACAGCAGAATTTTTTGCTTCTATATCTGAAATAAATTCATGGTCAAAAATATTGTCTTCATTAATATCTGGAAGTTCAAATAAAAGCTTTCTTTTCCCTATCTCTAAAAGAGCAGTGATAGAATAGCAGGAAAGATATTTAAATAAAATATCCTGGGGAAGACTTGCAAGATGAAATCCTGCAGGATAATCATATCTTGCCTGGATAAGTTCTGAAGCAGCTGCAAGAAGAAGCATTCCATTGGTATTATTTAAAAAAGTTTCAGGATCTTCTTTTTTTTGGTTAAAAGCAGATTTTAAAAATTCTGCTCCTGCCTTGGAAATAGGTTCAAGCCACTTGTCTTTTAAGTTTTTTGGTAAAACTGATTTAGCTCCTAAATTAACAACATCATCCATAAATGAATTTATCACGATCTCTCCTTTTAATAAATATATGCAAAAATCAAGCCTTTTTTTAGTTGCTCCATTTGACATAGATCATCAAATGATTAAATTTAAAGTTAAAGAATTTATTTAACCTGTCAAGACAATTAGATAAAGTAATTTTTTACCTTAAGGAGAGGGATAAAATATGAACTTTGATAAATTTACCATAAAATCCCAGGAAATAATTGGAAACTCTCAAAGTCTTGCTTTGAGAAAAGGTCATCAGTCCATTGAAAACATACATTTTTTAAGTTCAATGATTGAGGATAAAGACGGAATAGCATCTTTGGTTTTAGAAAAAGCAGGGGTTATAAGAGAGGCTTTTATAAATAAAGTCGATTCTCTTTTGGGTCAAATTCCTTCTGTTTCTGGTGGAAACACTCAGATTTCTATTTCTAGAAATGCATTTAAGGTTCTTGATGCTTCGTTTTTAATAGCTGAAAATATGAAGGACCAATATGTAAGTGTTGAACATCTTCTTTTATCCCTGATTGATAATTCAGAGGAAAAGATAAAAGATCTTTTTAAAACAAATAATATTACAAAAGATATAATTTTAAATGTTTTAATGGAAATAAGGGGAAACGAAGTGATTAGAGATCAAAATCCTGAAGAAAAATATCAGGCTTTGGAAAAATATGGAAAAGATCTTACAGAGCTTGCAAAAAGAGGAAAGCTTGATCCTGTTATAGGCAGAGACGAGGAAATAAGGCGGGTTGTTCAGATTTTATCAAGAAGAACCAAAAACAATCCTGTTCTCATAGGAGAGCCAGGTGTTGGTAAAACTGCAATTGCAGAAGGACTTGCAAGGAGAATAATTGAAGGTGATGTGGCTGAAACCTTAAAAAATAAGAAAATTATTTCTCTAGATCTTGGGGCTCTTGTTGCCGGAGCAAAATATAGGGGAGAATTTGAAGACAGGCTTAAGTCTTTTTTAAAGGAGATTGAAAAATCAGACGGTGAAATCATCCTTTTTATAGATGAGCTTCACACTCTTGTTGGAGCAGGTGCAGCAGAAGGTTCAATGGATGCCTCAAATATGCTCAAACCTTCTCTGGCCAGGGGGGATTTAAAATGTATTGGTGCCACAACCCTTAATGAATATAAAAAATATATTGAAAAAGATTCAGCTTTGGAAAGAAGATTTCAGCCACTTATAATCAAAGAACCTGATGTGGAAGATACAATTTCAATTTTAAGAGGGCTAAAAGAAAAATATGAAGTTCACCATGGAGTAAGAATAAAAGATTCAGCCATAGTTTCTGCTGCAACCCTTTCAAACAGATATATTGCAGACAGGTTTCTTCCGGATAAAGCAATAGATTTAATTGATGAGGCAGCTTCTAAAATAAGAATAGAAATAGATTCCATGCCTGCTGAAATTGATGAAATCCAAAGAAAGGCAACCCAGCTTGAAATTGAAAGGGAAGCTTTAAAAAAAGAAAGTGATGAAGGTTCAAAAAAACGCCTTGAAAAAATTAATTCAGAATTTTCTTCTTTAAAAGAAGAGCTCCTTGAAAAAAAAGGTAAATGGGAAGCTGAAAAAGATAAAATTGGTAAGGTCAGAGCTATTAAAGAAGAGCTTGAACAACTTGGAATTGAGGCCTTAAAATTTGAAAGAGAAGGCAATTATGAAAAAGTTGCTGAAATAAAATATGGAAGAATTAATCAGCTTAAGATGGAGCTTGAAAAAGCTTTGGAAGAATCTTCCAAGGCAAAAAATTCAATTATAAGGGAAGAAGTTGATTCTGAAGATATTGCCCAGGTTGTGTCTGGGTGGACAGGAATTCCTGTGAGCAAAATGCTTGAAAGTGATATGGAAAAACTTGTTTCCATGGAAGATCGAATAGGCAAAAGACTTATAGGGCAAAACCAGGCTGTAAAGGCAGTTTCAGACGCAGTAAGAAGGGCAAGATCTGGAATCTCAGATCCTGATAAACCAATTGGATCTTTTATTTTCCTTGGCCCAACAGGGGTGGGTAAAACAGAGCTTGCCAAGGCTTTGGCAGAATTTTTGTTTGATACAGAAAATGCTGTAATTCGGGTTGATATGACAGAATATATGGAAAAGCATGCTGTTTCAAGGTTGATTGGTGCTCCTCCTGGATATGTAGGTTATGAAGAAGGCGGATATCTTACAGAATCAGTAAGAAGACGTCCTTATTCAGTTATCTTGTTTGATGAAATTGAAAAAGCTCATCCCGATGTATTTAATATTTTGCTCCAGATTCTTGATGATGGAAGACTTACAGACGGACATGGAAAAACAGTTGATTTTAAAAACACAATAATAATTATGACCTCAAATATTGGAAGTCATTTTGTTCTTGAATATGCAAATAAAGATCATAATGAAATGACTGAAAAAGTAGGGGAAATACTCAGGGGCTCGTTTAAGCCGGAATTTCTTAATAGAATTGATGAAACAATTGTTTTTCACAATCTAAATAAAGAGCAGATAAAAGAAATTGTAAAAATCCAGCTTATTCATCTTAAAAAAAGGCTAGAAACAAAAAATATTTTACTTGAAGTTAATGATGATGTTTTAAATCATATTTCTGAAGTTGGATATTCGCCTGATTTTGGGGCCAGACCTCTTAAAAGAGCTTTGCAAAATCTTATAGAAAACAAATTATCCCTTTCAATTTTAAAAGGCGAAATTATAGATGGAAGCAAAGTTGAGGCAAAAATGGAAAACAATGAAATTGTATTTAAGGCAAATTGATAAATTAAATTGTAACTTTTTTGTGAAATTATAGTCTTTATAAATACAACTCAATAAAATTATTGGGATAATCTATTGAACTATTAAAATAGTTATGCTAGAAACAGCACAAAATTTTTAACGGAGGCAAAACAATGATTGAAGTGACTAAAAGTGCAATTGAGGAAATAAAAGGTTTTTTTGAAGGCAAAGAAATTATGCCTATAAGAGTTTTTGTTGCCAGCGGCGGCTGAGCAGGCCCATCAATGGCCCTTGCTCTGGATGAGCAAAAAGATACAGACGAAGTATTTGAAGTAGATGGTTTTAAATTTGTAGCTGAAAAAGAATTTTTAAAGCAGGCTACACCTGTTAAAATTGATTATACGGCAACAGGGTTTAAAGTTGATTCAAATGTTAATTTTGGACCTAGCGGATGCGGCAGTTGCAGTTCCGGCGGAAGCTGTGCAGTTTAGTTTAAAATAAGAATTATAATCAGGGCAGTCTTTTTATAAAGGCTGCCTTTTTTATTTTGTTTGGGAAGCTAACATTTCAACAATTTTTAAGTCTGCTCCTGGAAATGTGTATTTTTTTAGTAAAGAAGGCTTTACCCATAAAACAATTTCATGGTCTTTGTTGCAGACTTTCTTGTCAATCAGTCTGACTTTGAAAAAAATAAGTTTTATTGTTTTAGTGGGGTATTCATGAATCAATTCATGAAAAAAAGAAATGATTTCAGCTTGAACGCAAAGCTCTTCTTCAATTTCCCTTAGAATGCATTCTTCTGGAGTTTCATTGTTTTCAAGCTTTCCTCCGGGAAACTCCCAAAAACCTTTAAAATCCCCTTTTTTTCTTTTCCCAATTAGAATCCTGTCTTTTTTTTCATTGAAAATAATTGCTGCACACACTGTAATCATGCCTTTTCCCCTGGATTTGATTCAAGATAAAACCATTCATAATGATAAACAATGGAAACTAAACAAATATTTAATCTTGACCTTGGATAAAAAAGAAATTAATATTTTAGCACTGCTTTAAGGCAGTCTGGTTTCATTGTCAATTATTCCAGTTATAATAAGGAAAAATTGTTAAATGGAAACTTTTATATTATTAAATTTAAGAAAGGGTTAGTTTAGATGGCAAACGGAGTAGTTAAATGGTTCAGCGACAAAAAAGGCTTTGGTTTTATTGAACAGGAAAATGGCACAGATATTTTTGTTCATTTTTCAGCAATCAATACAGATGGTTTTAAATCGTTGAACGAAGGTGATAATGTCACCTTTGATATCAAAGAAGGGCCAAAAGGACCTGCTGCTGATAATGTAACAAAAGTTTAAATTCTTTTTATATTTTGAAAACCTAAAGCATCTTCTTCTTAACAGTTGAAGATGCTTTTTTTTTACAGTCAATAAAAATTAGGGCTGTGAATATTAAAACAAGACCTTATCTGGGTTTAAATTCACGCCTTTTAGTTTGTATAAAATATTATGGTATATTTTAATGGTTAAAGATTTTTTTAAATTTAAAACAATGGCTGAGTTTACCGGGGAAGAGTGGGAGCTTATATGTTCAAGGTGTGGACTTTGCTGTATGGAAAAACTTATAGACAGTGAAACAGAAGAGCTTTTTTTTACCTGCGTATCCTGTGTTTATCTTAATCTTGATGATTTTAACTGCAATATTTATGAGAAAAGATTTGAGTGCAAAAATGATTGTGTAAAGTTAAGTATTGATTATCTTGAAAAATATATTAAACATCTTCCCATAAATTGTTCATATAGAATTCTTTTTCTTAATAAAAAATTGCCTGACTGGCATTATCTTATTTCAGGGGATAAAAACCTTGTGCATAAGCTTGGGATTTCAGCTAAGGGAAAGGCTGTTTCAGGAAAAGATGTTTTTCAGGAAGATTTGGAAGATTATATAATATTTTAAAATTATGAAATTTAAAAAGGGAGTAGTTTAATGAGCCAGGTTTTGTCTATTTCGGTTCTTGACGGAAGATATAAAAGATATACTTCACCATTGGCGGAAATTTTTTCTGAGTTCGGTCTTATAAAACACAGGGTTGAAATTGAAATTAATTGGTTTGTTTTTTTAATGGAAGAATTAAAGTTTGGTGAAATTTCTCAAGAAGAAAAAACTTACCTTTATGATATAGTTAAAAATTTTGATGAAAAAGACGCAAATAAAATTAAAGATATTGAAAAAGTTACCAACCACGATGTAAAGGCCTGCGAGTATTTTTTAAAAGAAAAATTTGATCAAGGCACAAAAAATCTTTCCAGCTTAAAAGAGTGGATTCACTTTGCATGCACTTCTGAAGATATAAATAATACTTCCTATTGTCTCATGATAAAAAGAGGCAGGGAAAAAGCTGTTGAACTTTTTGGTGAAGTTTTAGAACTGATTGAAAGTTTAGGTGTTAAATTCAAAGCAGAACCAATGATGTCAAGAACCCATGGACAGCCTGCCACCCCAACTACCATGGGAAAAGAACTTATAAATTTTGCCTGGAGAATAAGAGATGAGCTTAATGTTTTGAAAAATCTTCCAATCCAGGGAAAAATGAATGGGGCAACAGGTAATTTCAATGCTCATATTTCTGCTTTTCCAAATATTGACTGGATTGAAGCCTCTGAAAAATTTATAAATAAATATCTTGGGGTTGAACCTCTTTTTTATACAACCCAGATCAACCCATATTCTTATATTTCAAAAAATCTTCATTCTATTTCAAGGCTTTGTTCAATTTCCATAGATTTGGCAAGGGATATGTGGGGATATATTTCCCTTGGATATTTTAAGCAGAAAATAAAAGATGGCGAAGTGGGTTCTTCAACCATGCCCCATAAGGTAAATCCAATAGATTTTGAAAATAGTGAAGGAAATTTTGGGCTTTGTTCTTCAATTGGAGAACATCTAGGTTCAAAGCTTCTTGTTTCAAGATTTCAAAGAGATTTGTCAGATTCAACGGTTTTAAGAAATTTGGGTGCTGTTTTTGGATATTTGTTTATTGGAGGCAACTCAATTATCAAGGGACTTTCAAAAATTGAGCTTAATAAAGAAATCTTAAAAAAAGATCTTGAAGAAAATCTCGAGCTTCTTGCAGAACCTGTGCAAACAATAATGCGTGCTTTTGGAGAAGAAGACCCCTATGAAAAAATGAAAAAACTCACAAGAGGACATAGAATAACAAGAGATGAACTTGATTTGTTTATCGACTCCCTTGAAAATCTCCCTGAAAATGAAAAAGAAAGACTTAAAAAATTAACACCTGAAACATATACAGGCACAGCTGAAGCTTTAGTTGATAAATATGTAAAAACATATCTTTGATAATTTGTTGAAAACAATAATTGTTTTTTAGCTGTTGATATATAAGTTTAACAGAAGAAATGTTTTAAGCTTTTAGTTTTTTAATCTGATGCCGGATGAGACAAAACAGGGTTTTTGTCCGGCACTTAATTAAGTTTTTTTTAGAAATGCCGAATTGATATTAAATCAAAATTTAAAAAAATGTTTTAATTTTTGGGAAAGTCAATTCTTTTACTGCTAAAAAAGCAGTTTTAAAATCCGGGGGCAGAATGAAAAAAAACCTTCTTTTTTTTGCAATTTTCTTTTTTTTCTCATTTGAAGTTTCTTACTCAAAAAATTTTATTGTCTATTTAAAGGATAATTCAAGGATAATTTCAAATGAATTCAGTTTACCCCTTGATAAAGAAAAAAAAGACGATCTTTACAATCCTAATTTAAGGGCCACTGATTTAAATATTTCTCAAATAGAATATACTTCAGATAAAGACAGCCTTGTTCATTATATTCTTAAGCCAGAGCTTTTTTCAAAAGTTCTTGAGCTTGATTTTATTGAAGAAGTCCCTGGAATTTCCAATTCTTATACATTGGCAATTAAATTTGACGACAATAGAATTGATAACAGCTCCAATGCAAAGTTTTTTAGATATTCAGGAAACTCCACTCCCTCAAAAAAAATTTCAGTATTAAGATTTGATGAATACAATAATACCTGGATTCCTGAATACCTTGATTTTTCAATGGTAGATAAAATTGAATTTAGAAAAAGAAGTTTAAAGCAAGATAAAGACAGCACCAGAGAAGATGAGCTTTTAAAAGAAGAAAATATTGAAGAAAAAAAATCAGAACTCAAAAAAAAGCTTCTTTTCAGCTCTGATAGTTTTGACCAGATTGATTTTGCAGAAAAATTAAAAAACACAATGCTGGATCTTAAAAACAATAAAAATGAATATGGAACTTCTATTGTTTTAAGGGTTAATTTTGATTTTGATTCCAGTAAAATTGATTCAAAAGCAGCATCTTTTCTTGATTCCATAGCAAGAGTGATTGGATCTCCTGAATTTTTGGGCACGCGTTTAAGCCTCAGGGGATTTACAGACAGCACAGGTGAAGAAAAATATAATCTTTTGCTTAGCAAAAGAAGAGCTGAATCTGTTAAAGCCTATCTTCAAAAAAGCAATGTTTCGCCTTCAAGAATAGAATCTCAGGGTTTTGGCAAGGCAATGCCTATTCTTCCAAATACCAATGAATACTATAAAAGCATGAATAGGAGAGTGGAAATTTATCCGCTGTTTTTTTAGATACTATGGCAAAAGATTTACTCCTTGATATAAAAAACATCACTATTTGCTACCAGGATTTTTTGGCCTTGCCCGGAACATCTTTTTCCATTTCCAAGGGTGAAAATATTCTTGTAACAGGAAAAAACGGCAGTGGAAAAACTTCTCTTATGAAGGCAATAACTGGAGAAGTACCCATTTGCAAAGGCAATATTTCCCGCTATCATAAGCTTCCTTTAAGTAAAAATATTTTATATATTTCATTTGAAAACCTAAGAAAAATAATGCGAAAGCAGGTAAATCTTGAGGAGGCTGAGTATTATTCAGGTAAAAAAATAAAGCCTGATGTTTTGTCCATTTTAGATGATAAAAACCCTTTTTATAAAACTTTTGATCTAAATTCATTTAAAGATAAAAACATAGATAATCTTTCAAGTGGTGAATTAAGAAAATTTCAAATTTTAAAAGCCTTTGAAGATAAGCCCGAACTTATAATTCTTGATGAGCCTTTTGATGGGCTTGATTTAAACTCAGTTAAGCTTCTAAAGCAGATTGTTTTAGATATTTGTTCTTCAGATATAAGTTTTATTCTTGTAACCCATAGATTGGATGAAATCCCAGGGTGTAAATTCAGATATCTTGCCATTGATGACAATAAAGTGTTTGAGGTTGAAAATCCTGATATTTTAAAAATTTCAGGTAAAAAGACCCCTGATTTATCGGAATTTCTAGAAAGGAAAGTCTCTTTTAAAAAAGAAGTTATTGCCAGTCTTGTAAACTGCAATGTTTTTTATGGAGAAAAAAAAGTTCTTGAAAATATAAATCTTCAAATTTCAAGGGGAGACAAATGGGTTATCAAAGGTGAGAACGGTTGCGGCAAATCAACACTTTTATCTCTTATCACAGGAGATAATCTCCAGGTTTACTCAAACGATGTAAAGGTTTTTGGAAAAAAAAGAGGTGGAGGAACAACTATCTGGGAGCTTAAAAAAAACACAGGATTTATTTCTCCCTCATTGCATTTGCAGTATGATAAAAAAATTGAAGCCTATAAAGTTTTAATTTCCGGTTATTATGATTCCATAGGACTTTATAAAAAACCTGATAAAAAGCAGATTGATACAGCAAGCTATATTTTTAAAAAGTTTGGTATTGAAGAGTTTTTTTATAAAAATTTTCTTTTTCTTTCCTATGGACAGCAAAGACTGATTTTTATTTTAAGGGCTCTTATTAAAAATCCTGACCTCATTATCATGGATGAACCCTGTCATGGTCTTGACCCTTATTATAGAAAGATTGTTCTTGATATTGTAAAAGTCATTTGTAAAATGTCACATAAGTCTTTAATCTATGTAACACACTTGGACTCAGAACTTGATTTTGATTATGATTATGTTTTTGAATTTATAAGGAAAAAAGATAGTTCAGGTTATTATACAAAAACAATAAAAGTTTAATCAGAGTCTTTTTTAAACTGGGTTTAAAATAAAAAAGATTAAAAAGTTTAAAAAAGGGTTTGACAAGGAGAACAAAAAAGAACTATAAGCTGTCTCGTTCCTCAGGGAAGTAAAACAAAAGTTTTTGAGGGGCAAGTTCTTTAAGAAAAGTTTAACAAACTGAAAAAAGTAGTTGACAGAAGAAAAGAAAAGAAAAGATATAATTCTGTCTTCCGTTTGTTTGAATTTAAAAACAAATCGATCTTTGAAAACTAAACAGCAGACAGGTCCTTGAAATAAATTTTTTACGGAGAGTTTGATCCTGGCTCAGA
>JAVETN010000014.1 GCA_034006035.1 Desulforegulaceae bacterium | reverse complement strand
TTTCTCGTTCGACTTGCATGTGTTAGGCATGCCGCCAGCGTTCATTCTGAGCCAGGATCAAACTCTCCGTAAAAAATTTATTTCAAGGACCTGTCTGCTGTTTAGTTTTCAAAGATCGATTTGTTTTGATATTCCCGTAAGGGACAAGAGCTAACTTACAAAATTAAAAAACTTATGTCAAACACTTTTTTAAATTATTTTAAAATAATTTTATGGTAACGTTTTTTTCCAGCTCTTAACACCAGTTCATCTGCTTCAAAATCAGCTTCAGTAACAAAGTAATCAGAACTTTCAACCCTGTTTTCATTTATATAACAACCACCCTGCTGAACAAGCCTTCTTGCTTCGCTTGTACTCTTGCAAAGACCAGCTTCCTTAAAAAGATCAAGAACCCCGAAACCTTTTCCAAACCTTGCTTTTTCAAATACAGAAGAAGGTACGGATTCGCCTTTGGCAGCCACAGATTTTCTAAAAACTTTGCTTGAAGGAAGAAGGTTTTCTGGAATTTCCCTTGCTCCAAACAATGCCGTTGAAGCCTCGTAAGCCTTAACAGCATTGTCTTCTCCATGGGCAAGCTTGGTAGCTTCAAAAGCAAGGATTGACTTTGCTGAGTTCAAATCACTTCCTTCAAGTTTTGACACCTCTTCAATTTCTTCAACAGGAAGAAAGGTAAAAAGAGACAAAAACTTTGAAACATCATTATCTTCAGTATTAATCCAAAACTGATAATAATCATAAGGAGAGGTTTTTTCAGCATCAAGCCAGACAGTACCTTTTTCAGTTTTTCCCATTTTGGTACCGCTGCTGTTTGTAATAAGAGGAAAAGTAAGGCCAAAAGCTTCTTTTTGACGGGTTCTGCGAACAAGATCAACCCCAGCTATAATATTTCCCCATTGGTCGCTTCCACCCATCTGAAGAAAGCATTCTTCAACCTCTGAAAGCACCTTAAAATCATAAGCCTGCATTATTGTATAGTTAAATTCAATAAAGCTTAATCCGGTCTCAGATTCAAATCTTGATTTATAACTTTCCATTTTTATCATCCGGTTAATACTAAAAAACCGCCCAACATCTCTAAGGAAATCTATATATTTTAAATCAAGAAGCCAGTCGGCATTATCCACCATTTTGGCCTTATCATCACCAAAATCTATGAACTTGGATAATTGATTTTTTATTCCGTTTTTATTAAATTCAACGGCTTCAACAGTGAGCATATTTCTCATCTCTGTTTTTCCACTGGGGTCACCTATCATTCCAGTACCTCCGCCCACAAGGGCAATGGGTCTGTGTCCAGCTCTTTGCATATGTGCAAGAGACATTATGGGAACAAGACTCCCCACATGAAGACTTGAAGCTGTTGGATCAAAACCTATATAACATGACTGCGGAGATGAAAGATATTGATAAAGACCTTCCTCATTTGTGAAAGTATCAACAAAACCTCTTTTTTTAAACTCATCTATTACATGCATTTCTCTAATCTCCGCTGTTTATATTTTTTATTTGTTTTATTTACAATTGCCCTTTCGGGCCGGCTTCCAGGCATTTATCTCAAGTTTCCAAACTCTCTTGGATCCCCAGATTACCAGCACCGAATCAAATTAACTGCCTGATTTTCACTGAAGAAGCAAGTTATTTATTAGCATACCCCACAGCCCGAACCTCACGAATAACAGTAACCTTGATCTGCCCAGGAAAAGTAAGCTGCTCTTCAACCGACCTGGCAATATCATGGCTAAGCACCACAGCCTCATCATCAGATATTTTGGAACTTTCAACAATTACCCGAAGCTCACGCCCGGCCTGAATTGCATAAGCACCAGAAACCCCGCCAAAACCGCAGGCAATATGCTCAAGGTCTTCAAGTCTTTTCACATAATTTTCAAGAAGCTCTTTTCTAGCTCCAGGCCTTGCCCCTGACAAAGAGTCTGCAGACTGAACAAGAAGGTCGTAAACTGTTTCCGGAGGAACATCCTCATGATGGGCTGCTATGGCCTGAACCACAGCTTCTGACTCACCATTTTTAGCAGCAATTTTCGCTCCAATAAGAGCATGGGGACCTTCAACCTCATGATCAATGGCCTTTCCAATATCATGTAAAAGACCCATTCTTCTGGCAAGCTTAATATCAAGACCAAGCTCGGCAGCCATAATTCCACACAAAAATCCAACTTCAATGGAATGCTGAAGCATATTCTGAGCATAGCTTGTTCTAAATTTCAAACGACCAATAACCATGATAAGCTCAGGATCAATTCCATGAACTCCCAAGTCAAAAGCGGCCTGCTCTCCGGCTTCCTTAATTGTCTTATTGACTTCTTCTTCAACTGAAAGAACAATCTCTTCTATTCTTGCAGGATGAATTCTTCCGTCTGCAATAAGCTTTGTAAGAGCAATTCTTGCAACTTCTCTTCTCACGGGATTAAACCCTGAAAGAATAACAGCTTCAGGAGTATCGTCAATTATAAGATCAATTCCAGTTGCAGCTTCAAGGGCCCTGATATTTCTTCCCTCACGGCCAATGATTCTTCCTTTCATATCATCATTTGGAAGTTCGACAACAGAAACTGTTCTTTCAGCAACATAATCCCCTGAATATCTTTGAATTGCAGTTGCAATAATTTTTCTAGCTTCTTTGTCCGCCTGCTCCTGGGCTTCTGAAGTAATTCTTTTAACAAGTTTTGAGCCTTCGTATCTTGCATCTTCTTCCATTTCTCTTAAAAGAATTGCCTTAGCCTCTTCCTTGGTAAGCCCAGAAATTTTTTCCAACTGGGACTGCTGCTCAGCAACAAGACCAGCCAGCCTTAATTCTTCTTCTAAAGTAGCTTTTTCTCTTTTTTCAAGTTCTTTTGATAAAACAGAAAGACCGCTGTCCTTTTCATCAATAAGCCTTTCTTTGTTTTCAAGGTTTTCTTCTTTCTGAATCAGCCTTTTTTCCTGAACCCTTAATTCAGAACGCATCTCCTGAGTTTCTACATCAAACTCAGACTTCATCTTAAAAAGCCTGTCTTTAGCTTCAATTTGAGCTTCTTTTTGGAGATTTTCGGCTTTTTGCCTTGCTTCGGCTACTATCCTCTGAGCTTCCTGCTTTGCTGCATTAAGACTGTTTTCTATAATGCTGTTTTTAATCCACCAAGCTACTCCAAACCCTGCAGCAAAAGCAAAGAGAACCAATATAATAAAATTTTCACCCATCTTGTATTCTCTCCCACAATATAAATATATTAGATGTCAAAATTAGAGGTTGAATTAAAAAAACTTGGTAGATCCCGAAAAAGAACAAAACAACATTTAGATTTTAAAGCTCAAAACTAAAATCACCAATACAAGTTCTTTTATAAAAACATCCCATCAACCCCTAAAATACACTTAAAATTATAAAAAACTTTTGATTCAGATATAATTTCAAATGAAATTCGATTTACAACCAACAGATTAAAAAAACAAGAAATGATTTTGTGAGAATGGATATTTAGGAAGAGAACTAGGCAAACTATATTTAAAAACCCCGCTATGCCGTTATGATCAAACGCTGATCCAAGTGGATCAGGGCGGCCGTCTTGATAACCCCTTTAGGCTTTTCCCTGAAAGTGGGAACTTGCACACCAGGATCAGTGAAGACAACCTTGTCTGTAAGTGTTGGGTCAGGTTTTATAATCATTATACACGTACACAGCAGGGTTAATTTTCATTAATTCAATTTTACTAAAATTTTTTCTATATCAGCTTCTAAATTTTTTTCAATTGAACGAAGCTTTTCTTCAACTTCAAAATAATTGTTTGCTATATTCATTACTGCAATCAGCAGCTTAACCAGTTTGGGAACGGAAGCTGAGCTTTCACTAAGCTTTGCTTGCACTTCATCGAGTTCTTTAAGAAAAAAATCCAAAACATCTTTGTTTGACTCATCATCTAATTTCGATTTAAAGCTGAACTTTTCCCCAAAAACGTCTATGTTTATTATTTCACTCAAATTATATTATCTCTTTTAATTTCTTTCATCATTGTATTCGGATATTTTTTCGAGAATATTATCAATTTTAAGCTTTAATTTTTCACTTTCCTCAGCCTTTTCAACTTCAGCGACTTCTTTAAGCTCAAGCTTTTCTTCAAGCTCTGAAATTTTTGTCTTTAAATCTGAATTTTCTCTATCCTGTTCAATACATTTATTAATAAGAGTTTCTACTTTTTCTTCCAACCTGTCAAACTGGCTAAAAATTTCCTCGTTTTCCAAATCACACCTCACTTGCTTTAGCGGCAACTATAATATTTTTATCTTTTCAAAGTCAAGTTATTTAGTTGGGGAAGATAAACTTGTTAAAAGGCAAAACTTCAACCCTAAATCCACAACCTGATCCCCCAAAAGATTCCAATTAAACCAAGGCTAATTAAGCTCTTGATAAGACTCCTTAAACAAGACCCTTGCCAATTCCAGCTCTTTTTTACTGTTTACACCAACAGCTTCCAAAGGATTGTTTAAAATATGACAGCCGACTTTATTATTGTTTTTTAAATATGAAATACTCACAAGATCTGTCAGGTAATATTCCTCCTGGGCATTACTGCAATTAATTTTTAAAAGGCCATTTGTTAAAAAGTCTTTGTCAAAACAATAAATACCAGAATTAACAAGTTTAACAGCCTTTTCCAAATCATCAGCATCAGCTTGCTCAACTATTTTCACTATATTTCCATTTTCATCTTTAATAAGCCTTCCATAACCCGTAGGATTTTCAAGCTCCATCCCAAGAACAGAAACATCAAAACCGCCCTTTGAATGTGTTGATGCAAAATCAATTAAAGTTTCAGACCTTATAAGAGGAGTGTCTCCGCAAAGAACCATTATATTTTCAGCAGATAAGTCCAAATGTTTTATGGCTGATTTTACAGCATCTCCTGTACCGTTTTGATTTTCCTGGAAGGCAAATTTTACTTTTTTTGATTTTAAAATAGCAGATTTAACATCTTCTGCCTCATGGCCAACAACAACAACAATATTATCACTTAAACCTGAAGCTGCTTCACAAACCCTTAAAACCATGGATTTCCCATCAACTTCGTGAAGCACCTTAGGTAAATCAGACTCCATTCTCTTGCCTTTTCCTCCGGCAAGGATAATAACACACCAATCTTTTTTGCCCATAAAATATTTATTCTCCTTTTCTTACCCTTAGCTTAAGCTAGAATTTTTCACTAAATAGAATAAAAAACCAGATCAGTCTAATTGTTTTTTTAATATCTGCTCCAGCTTTTCAAATTTTAGAAAAATTACAACAACTTTATCTAAACTTTCAAGTTTTTATAAAATTAAAGACCCATGTTTAGATTATTCAACCAAAACTAAAAAAACAGGGTAAACATAAACAAAACTTTTAAATTCTAAATTAAATCTGATATAAGAATCATTATAGATAACTAACAAAAAGATTTTGTAAACTTCAAACTATGTGAGCAAAAAATGGAAGTTCCTCAATTAGACTTATTTCTTAATATAATTCCCCTTGAGATCTGTGTAATCAACCTTGAAAGGGAAATAATATATTACAACAAAGTTATGGCTGAATCATCTGTAAAAGATGAATTGCAAAATAAAAAAATTGACGAAATAATGACAATTGAATCTTTGGACGACCAAAATCTTTTTTTTGAACTTATCAAAAAAAGAAAGGCCAAAACAGAAGAATGCCGGTTGTTTGGACAAAAAAGGTTTGTAAATTCTGAATACAACGAAAAAAAACGCGAAATTTATCTTGTTTTTATTCCGGCCAAATTTGATTCAAAATATCAAAAAAAAGATCTTTTAACCGGACTTCACACAAGAGAGGTTTTCTTTGACAGGGCAACTCAGCTGATATATGGGTGCGAAAGGCAGAATCAAAAAATGGCTGTTCTTTTTCTTGACCTTGACGACTTTAAACCAGTAAATGACACTTATGGTCATGAGGCTGGAGATATTGTACTAAAAGTCATCTCAAAAAGAATGGAAAACAGCCTGAGAAAAACAGATTTAATTGCAAGGTTTGGGGGAGATGAGTTTATCCTGGCTCTTTCTGAGCTAAAAGAGCCTATCCACGCCTCTCTTGGTGCAAAAAGAATTTTAAAACTCATAGAAAAACCAATAGATATCGGCGACCGGGAAGTAAGGATTTCTGCCAGTATAGGGATTTCAATTTTTCCTGATGACGGGAAAAATATAAATGAACTTTTGAAAAAAGCTGACTCAGCTATGTATAAATCAAAAACAAACAATAGCGGATATTCTTTTTTTAACCTTCAAAAACTTTTGGACTAAAATTAAATATGGAAGAAGAAATTCTGACTAAATTAGCCAGCAAGCTTAACAAACAGGTGAGCAGGACAATAAAAGAAACCCTTGAAGCTTCAATAAAAAAAGAAGTTACAGCTGCCCTTGGAAAAGCTTTATCTGACGGAGAATTCTACCAGTCAATGACAAATGAAGCCCAAGACGGCCTTAATCAGCTAATGACAGAAATCAATAAGCTGAAAAAATCAACCGGAATCCACTATAATAACCCAAACAATGAATCGCCAGGTGATATTTTTCATTGTGCAGCAGACAAACTTTCTGAAATTTACTCCAAAACTGAAGATGCCACTTTTACAGTAATGGATATTGTTGAAAATCAAATGGAATTGATTTCAGAAGCTGAAAACAACAACTACCTTAAAAACCCCGATGCCCCAAAGCCAATTCTTAATCAAATGAACGAAAATATGGTAAGAATATTAACAGAATTAAGCTTTCAAGACATTATCGGCCAAGAGATGAAAAAAGTTATAGATTTTATAAAAAATATAGAAGAAATAATAAACAAACTCTATATTTCACACAATCTTATGCTTAAAAGCAAGAAAGCAAATCCTGAACTTGACTGCAAAGTTATAAAAAAAGAAGTCCAGGAAAAAATATCACAAGAAAATATTGATGCTCTTCTCTTGGAATATGGAATTGATTAATCAAACCAGGCTAAAACAAACCTCTAACTTACTATTAATTCACCAACACCCCAACCAAATCTTGTAGCGAAAAACTTATTTTCTAATTTTTTTAAAAAATACTCCTTATTAAAAAAATTAAATTAAACCTAAATTAACAATTGTTTTTTTACCCCTCAACTGGTATGACCTCTTGCCAGAAATCAATCTTTGGGAGAAAAAAATGAACAAACCTGTCAAACCCGGTGCCCATGCAAGAAGTAAAATAATAAGAAAAATAATTAAAGGTGAATGGGAACCCGGAACAAATCTTCCTTCGGAAAGAAAACTTTCCAAACATCTTGGAGTTACAAGAGCAACCTTAAGAGAAGTGCTTAAACTCGTGGAAAAAGAAGGTTGGATTTCCATAAAGCACGGGAAATCATCCACAGTAAACAACTTCTGGGATGTGGGAGGCCTTGGAATTTTAACAGGACTCAATGAAAATAAAGATCTTTTCCCTTTTCCATTAATTATTGATCTGCTTGAAGTCAGGGCTGGAATTCTTCCCATTTGTGCCAAAACCGCTTTTAATAAAAACCTTGATTCTTTTAATCAGCTAATGAACCTTAAAATTCCCCAAGAAAATTCATCCCCAAAAGAGTTTACCCTTTATGATTGGCAGCTTCAGGAAAAAATTGTGGAATTCTCTGAAAACAGGGTTTACAAGCTTCTTTTCAATGATTTCAAACCTTTATTTTTATATTTTGGTGAAAAATATTTTAAACTGAAAAAAGCAAAAACTTCATCAACAACCTTTTACAATGAACTTAAATCTATTTTGGCCCAAAATAAAAACCCTGAATTTTTGATATCTGAATCAATGAAAGAATCAATATCTATCTGGAAAAAACTCAATGGGAGTTAAATTAATGGAAGATCAAAGTTTTGACATAATCATAATTGGCGGAGGAATTACAGGGGCTGGTATTTTCAATGAGATTTCCTGCTCCGGACTTAAAATTCTTATAATTGACAAGGGCGATTTTGGGTCAGGCACTTCAAGCAAATCTTCAAAACTTGTTCATGGAGGATTGAGATACCTTAAAGATGGCAATCTTCATTTGACCCATGAATCTGTTGTCCATAGAGAAAGGCTTTTAAATGAAGCAAAAGGCCTTGTTTCTCCAATTGAATTTATAATGCCTTTGTATAAAGGCCAGTCCCCTGGAAAACTATCAATGAAAGCCGGGCTTTGTATTTATGATTTAATGGCTTTGAAATTGCGTCATAAATATATTGACAAAAAAAATCTTTTAACCAAATTTTCAAACTTAAACCTTGAAAATTTAAATGGGGGATTTTCTTTTGTTGATGCAGCAGTTGATGATTCTGCTCTTGTAGCAAGGCTTATAAATGAGGGTTTAAGATCTAAAAACACTTATTTTGAAAATTATTGTGAAGTTGTAAAAATTGAAGATATAAAAGGGAGTAAAATTGTTCATGGAAAAACAGAATCTGGGAAAATAAAAAAATTAAAAACAAAAATAATAATAAATGCTTCTGGAGTTTATGCTTCAAACTTATCTTCACTTCCTGAAAAAAACAGCTTTATAAGACCTTTAAAAGGAAGTCACCTTACAATAAAAAACAAATTAAATCTTGATTTTGCACTTTCATTTACTCATCCCAAAGATAAAAGACCTGTGTTTTTCATTCCCTTTGAAGGAGTTTTAATTCTTGGGACAACTGATATTGATGCAAATTCATTTAAAGACCTTAAAATAAATAAAAAAGAGGCAGCCTATCTTATTGAGGGGGCAAATCATATTCTTGGTAAAAATAAAATCCTAGATAAAGATATAATTTCTTCTTTTTCAGGAATAAGGCCTGTAATAAGTTCTAAAAACACCAACAAACCTCCTTCAAAAGAATCAAGGGAACATCTTGTCTGGGAAAACAATAAAATTATTTCTGTAACAGGTGGAAAACTTACAACTTTTAGAAAACTTGCCTGGGATACAATCAAACATCTTGATAGACATTTTAAAAAGATAAAATTAAAAAATAAAAAAGATCCTGTCTTTAAAACTTTAAAATCCTATTCTTCTGATGAAGAATTAAGACTGATTGGAAGATATTCTTTTAATGCTGATTTAAAATATTGTAAAATAAATTCACTTTTTAAAAACATAGAAAATACTCCCATAAGTTTAGCTGAAGTTTATTGTGCTTCAAAAGATGAAACAATAAAACACCTTGATGATTTGCTGATCAGAAGAACAAGACTTGGACTTGTTTTAAAAAATGCCGGGCTTGATTATATGGATGAAATAAAAAAAATAAGCTTTGAAAATCTTGGCTGGGATAATGATAAATGGGATTTTGAAATTAAAAGATATATTTCAATTTATAAAAAATATTTTTCACCAAAAATAATTTAACAGGAAAATAAATGGAATCTCTTGTTTTATCCATAGACTGCGGTACTCAAAGTTTAAGAGTGCATATATTTGATTTAAAGGGCAATCTTCTTGCCGGAGAAAGAACTGAATATCTTCCATATTTCAGTAAAAACCCTGGATGGGCTGAACAAAATCCTGATATTTTCTGGGGAAGCACAATAAATGGAATAAAAAAACTTAAACAAAGAAATCCTGAATTGATAGATAAAATTAAAGGAATAGGAATAACTGCCCAAAGAAATACAATGATTTGCTGTGATAAAAACGGCAACCATTTAAGAGATGCAATCACCTGGCTTGACCAAAGAAAAGCAGCCCCTGTTTTTAAGCCGAATTCTTTTGTAAAAGCAGGAGCAAAAGCCCTTGGAATGCTTGAAACAATTTATAAAGTTCAAACCGAGGGAAAATCCAATTGGATAAAGCAAAATGAAGCACAAATCTGGGATAAAACATTTAAATACCTTCAAGTGTCAGGTTTTTTAAATTTTAAATTAACAGGTGAATTTAAAGACTCAAAAGCTTCTCAAATTGGTCATTTACCCTTTAATTATAAAAAAATGAACTGGGCTTTAAATGGCGAAATCCAGTCTCTTTTATTTCCCATTGAAAAATCAAAACTTCCAGAACTGGTAGAACCCGGAGATTTAATAGGAAAGCTCAGTTTAAAAGCTGCTAAAGAAACCGGACTTAAAAAAGGAATCCCTATAATAGCCTGCGGTTCTGATAAAGGCTGTGAAACCATTGGAATGGGAGTATATTCTCCTGAAATTGCTTCTTTAAGCTTTGGAACCACTGCCACTGTTCAAACAACCAGCAAAAAATATTTTGAGCCAATAAAATTCATGCCTGCCTATCCTGCCCCTTATCCAGGACATTATAATCCTGAAGTGGAAATCTTCAGGGGATATTGGATGATAACCTGGTATAAAAACGAGTTTGCCCATCCTGAAATAAACGAATCCCAAAAAACAGGGATTTTACCTGAAGTGCTTTTAAACAAACTTCTTGACAAAACTCCTCCAGGAGCCATGGGGCTTATTCTTCAGCCTTTTTGGAGTCCTGGATTAAATCATCTTGATGCTAAAGGCGCCATCATAGGTTTTGGAGATGTTCATACAAGAGCCCATGTTTACAGAGCAGTAATTGAAGGATTGTCATTTGCTCTTTATGACGGGCTTTTAAAAATTGAAAAAAAATCAAAAATAAAAGTAAAAAAACTTGCTGTTTCAGGAGGAGCCTCCCAAAGTGACAATATCTGCCAGATTTCAGCTGATATTTTCAACAGACCAATAATCAGAGGAAAAACTTCCGAAACTTCAGGGCTTGGGGCTGCAATAATAACAGCAGCAGGACTTGGTTTTTATAAAGACATTAAAGAAGCCGGAGAAAATATGGTTGAATATGGGGATAAGTTTTATCCTGATAAATCCAATGCTTTATTATATAAAAAAATTTACAAAAATGTTTATTCAAAAATTTATCATGCTTTAGAGCCTGTTTATAAAGAAATTAGAAAAATCACAGGTTATCCTGAAATTTATAAATAAGGGAAGAAAATGAAAAAAAACTTTGAGCCAGAATGGGTGAAAACAGCTCCTGCCAAAAATAGTTTTAGATCAATTTTTAAGTGGGGAGATCCCAATGAATTTAAACATCCCAATAAAAGACTTTACTCCTTAATTAAAAAGACTTTTGACCTAACTGACAATGATTTTATAAAGCCTTTATCAGATTTGGGAAATGATGAAGTTAAAGGTGAATCTGAAACAAAAATTTTAAGTGAAATAATTGAAAAATTTATTGAAATTTCAGGCAATGAAAATATTGAATCTGATCTTTATTCAAGGGTAAAATATTCCAATGGAAAAACCCTGGAAGAATCAATAAATTTAAGACAAAAATCAATTGAAAATTTAACAGAGATTATTATTCATCCAAGAAACAAAAATGAAATTTCTCAAATTGTAAATATCTGCAATAAAAACAAAATCCCTGTCCATGTATATTCCGGGGGATCTTCAGTAACTTTAGGCCACCAATGCCCTGAAGGCGGAGTAACCCTTGTTTTTTCAACTTATATGAACAAAGTGATTGAGTTTAATGAAATTGATCAAACAATTACAGTTGAGCCAGGAATTATGGGCCCTGATCTTGAAAGAATTTTAAATCAGGCCCCAAAAATTTTAAATGCCAAAAGAAAATATACCTGCGGACATTTTCCCCAGTCCTTTGAATATTCCACAGCCGGAGGATGGGTGTTAACCCTTGGTTCAGGTCAGGCTTCCACTTATTATGGAGATGCCAAAGACCTTGTAATTTCTCAAGAATACATTACTCCCAAAGGAAAAATTAAAACTTTGGATTTTCCTGCAACCGCAACCGGCCCAGATTTAGGTCAAATATTTTTGGGAAGTGAGGGGATTTTTGGAATTTTAGTTGAGCTTAAACTAAAAGTATTCAGATTTATGCCTGAAAATAGAAAAAAGTTTTCATTTGTGTTTCCTTCATGGAAAGACGCTGTAAATGCTTCAAGGGAAATTATTCAGTCTGAAGGAGGACTTCCTGCTGTATTAAGAATTTCTGATGAAGAAGAAACAGATATAGGCCTTAAGCTTTATGGAATTGAAGGAACTCCTTTTGATGGATTTATGAAGCTCAAAGGCTATTTACCCATGAAAAGATGTCTTATGCTTGGCCATACTGAAGGATTAAAACCTTTTTCCAAATCTGTATTTAAAAACATTAAAAAAATATCCAAAAAATTTAAGGGAACTTATTTGACTGGATATCCTGTTTCAAAATGGGAAGAGGGAAGATATAAAGATCCTTATTTAAGAGAAGATTTAAACGATTTTGGAATTTATATTGATACTTTGGAAACAAGCGTTAAATGGTCAAATCTTCATAAGGTGCATAAAAATGTACGAAGTTTTATCAAAAAAAGAAACCAAACCATTTGTATGACCCATTGTTCCCATTTTTATCCCCAGGGAACAAATTTATATTTTATTTTCATGGGTAAATTTAATTCAAAAGATGAGTATATTAATTTTCAAAGAAAAATTATTGAAAAAATTGATTTAAGCGGAGGATCACTATCCCATCATCATGGAATTGGGAAAATGATGGGTCCTTATTTAAAAAATCATATTGGAAAAAATGAAAATGATTTTTTAAAAGCTGTTAAAAATTATTTTGATGAAAATAAAATAATGAACTCCAGGGGTATTCTTGGGATTGAATAAAAATTTAAGGGCATAAATCTGCCCTTAATTTAAAAAGAGTAGGTCAGGCCTGCGTGTAAATATCCATATTTATGATCAAAAGTTGTCTGGGTGTATTTGTTGTATAAAAATGGAACTACTCCGTTTAACTGTCTGTATAAATATTGACCGCCAAAGTTTAGGGAGATTTTTTCTGTTAAAGGATAAATAAGTGAAACATTTAAAGCATGGTTGTCAGGTTCATAATCTAAATCACTGTCTCTGTTAAAACGAATAAAAGTGTATACAAGGTTTAGCTTTAAATCAAAAATTAAAGGGAATTGAAGGTAAGTACCTGCAGAAAAATAGGTTTCATCATCTCTGTCAAGATTAATTGGAAAAGAGTTTAATGCTTTTTTTTGGTTTTCTGTCATATATTTTTCAAGGCTTTTTGAATAATCATCCAAATTTGTATCAATGGCGGCATTTACCTTGGTTTTTCCAATTTCCCCAAAAAAACCTGAATAAATTTTATTATAATTATAATGAATTGAAGCTCCTGAATAAAAAGAGGAAGAATCCATATCTTTAATTGAGATATAGGGCTTGTCTAAATTTTTAGCATCTTTACTAAATACAGCTATCTTATCTTTTTTAAAACCATAGCCATTTTCTTCACTGAAAACTACCTCAATCTTTTGACCTGGAAAAATTCTTTTAGCCATAAAGTTTAAGTTGTCTAAATTTGAATATTTAATATCATCAGCATTCATATATTCATAGCCTGCTGAGAAAACAAAAACAAAACGATTGATTTGTTTTTTTAAATTTAATTCAATCCCTAATTGATCAACTTTGATAGAATCTAGTCCATAATCATAGTCAGCTTGTCCTGCTGTAAGTTCTGCACTTATCAAAGGTGAAAAATTATAAAAGAACTTTAATTTACCGCCGACCATATCTCCGGGGGCAGAAATTGAATCTAAATTAATGGTTTTGCTTTCATTTTTAATTACATCAAAAGGGTCAAAGTTTTTATCAAGATATTGGAATTCTAAATTTATAGAATTTAATTCTTTAAACCAAAAAGAATTGTCAGTTAACCTCCCTGTTCTATCAAAAAAAGCAAAAGAATTATTTATAAAAACAAATAAAAAGATAAAAGATAAAATTAATTTTTTCATAGACTCTGCCTGAAGTTATAAAAAAAGTCTGCCCTTAATTAAATGGACAGACTTTAATAATTAGTAACTTTTTATTGGTTAATTAAATACAATATTACCATAAACAGATGTAAACTTGTTTGTAATATTTCCATCTTCATTAGCATAACCAAAAACAATTTCTGGTGTAGTTTTTAATGAAAAAATCACTTTAACTTTGCCCGAAACTGTTAGTTTATCAAGATCTACAGCTATTTTTTCGTCAGTTGATAGTTTTTCATTAAATCTGTCATACCATTCTTCAAGATCTATTAGAACTTCACCACTAGCTGTTAAAGAATCTTCTTTTTCATTTACAAGCTCTGACTCCACTAAGTTACCTTCTGAATCTCCCTTAACTACTTGAACTTTTGCACCTTTTGCAACTTTCAAATCCACTGTTGAACTTTCCGACTTCAGGCTTACAGGGATAGTTAAGCTAAAATATCTTTTGTCTTCACCTGATTCAATTTTAACTATAACTTCAGCTTTTTGTTCTATACCTGCTCCTGAGTTTACAAGTTCAAATTTAACTTTAGGAAGAACACCACTAGAACGAGTTATATCCCCACAGTTCCCTGATTTAGATACATTTTCACCGTTAAATTGATTACCCTTAAGATAAAAACCTTTAATCGGAGTAGAAAGTTTTGTACCTGCTGCATCAGCGTTGCCTTTCACGGCCTTCTTTAATTCATCCTTTGCTATATCGGCAACAGTCTTTCCTACTGGAGGTACTGTTACAATTCCGTCCTTAATATCATCAGATACGGCTTCAAGATAACTTGTTACAAGAGCAATTTCATCATATAGATCATCATCACTTTTTTTATAAATTCCTGTAGAAATATTCTTTACAAGCTCTTTAGCTTTACTAGCTTCAGTAACATTTTTACCTTCAAATGCTTTTTCCATTGAATTTTCAATAGCTGTGTTAAGATTACTCAAATTACTCAAATCATATCCTGCCATTTCTAAAGCTATTTTTTGAGTAGCATCTGCAAAATCAATCTCAGAAACATCTGCCGCAACCTTAATTGCACTTGCCAAAATAACATTAAACTTGTAAATTTTCTGGGCATCTTCACTTCTATCAGCAACTACGTCAGTTGCAAGAAGATCCATACCCTTCACACCAAGTCTTTCTGCTATAAAATCATTTGCCTCTTTTGTTGATTTGCCGGTATCTTTTTTATACTGATAAATCATGGTTGTTACAGGGCTTATAATTGCTTTTTTTCCAACTTCAGGCGCAGGTGCCTGAAAAACACCGCGAAACTCTGCATAATCATTTGCTCCTGTATCCCAAGAGCCTTTGTCTTTACCGCCGATAACAACTAAAGGAAACTCTAAGTCTGAATCACTTAAGTTAAGATCAAATTTACCATCCATATTTGTAATAGCACTTGGTTCTCCAGGATCTGGTTTATTGTTTTCATTTAGATCAATAAAAACAGTTGAATCAACAAGATATCCATCCTGAGCAGCCCCAGTTATCTTTTTTCCTATAAGCTCAAAATCATCCCCATCACCACAACCAGCAATAAAGATCATGCCCATTAAAGCAAAGATCAAACTCAAACTTTTAAATAATTTCTTCATATTACTTCTCCTTAAGTATTATTAAAATAAAACCAGTTTAAGACTCTTCCTTAAACCTTTCTTTAGCTTGTGATACAAAATTTAAAGCAAATACCAGAAAGATTCCAAAGAAACCTCCTGAAAAACCTCCAAGCAAAACTATTAACTTTCTATTTGGCTTATGGGGTAATTCAGGTGTAACAGCCGGGTCTACGACTTGAAAAGCAAAGTCTTTTTTTACCTGGGCCATAGATTGATTCTGGATTTGCTGTTCTATCAGTTTATAAAAGATTTTCTGCATATTGACAACACTTGTTTGCTCTATTTGTTTTTCAAGGTATTTAACTTTTGTGTCATATTCGTTTATTTTCCTCTCTCTTATATAATTATTTACAAATAAAACCAATTGGTTTGCCCAAATTGATGCAAGTTCGGGATCCTTCCAGGAAACTTTAAGTGAAATTAAAGAATTGTCTTTATTTTCAGACACAGTCATTATACTTTCATTGAAAAACTTACATGCTTTATAAATTGAGGGGGGATCTTCATCTTTTTTAAGAATCCAGGTTTGTTTTTCATCATCCCAGATATCTTGATAAAAAATCGACATTAATTTATTTTCCTCAATAAATTCTTTAAGAAAAATTCTAGATTTTAAAACTGCAATATAATAATTCTTGTCTGGGTTGCTGTCTGACAAATCAACTCCTGCTATGGCTGCAAAACCTCCTAGTCTTCCAAGGCTTGAACCTTTATTGCCACCCTCATCTCCTACTATCAAAGTTGTTTCAGCAAGATAATATCTATCGGAAAGAAGAGCATAGCCTATGGCAATGGCAGAAAAGATTAAACCCGAGGCAATGATTATCCATTTTTTATCCCAGAGTATTTTAATCAGCTCAAGAATATCTATTTCATCTTCATCACAATATTCTTTATCATAAATTTCAGGTAAGCCAGTCTGATTCATTTAAATTCACACCTAATTTATATTATTAATATACACCAACAGTTTTAAGAGCAGCTGTAGTAGTGGCCAGGTTGTAAAGAATTTTTGTGACTTCTCCCCAGAAAACAAGACCGCTCATAGCTGTAACATCATAGGGTACCACAATTGTATCTCCAGGATAAATATCCTTGTTTTTTGAAGAAAAAAGACCTTTACTTCCTGATTTATAAGGAACAACCCTTCCGTTTGCCCTGATTGTATAAATTCTTTTAACAGAAGCACTTGCTGTAACCCCTCCTGAAGAATCTATAAAATCAAAAACTTTCATCCCGCTTTGATAAAGATGGGAAACAGGAGTATACACTTCTCCCATTACTGTAACCTCATCTTTATACATTGGGATATGAAGATGATCTTTATCTTTAAGCCTTATATCATTTTGCTTTTTTGAAAGAACAGACCCAAGGTCAATTACAAGTCTTCCGCTTGGTGTTGCGTTTTTAATTCTCTGAATCAAAGATAAAAGAGCAGCGTCTTCCTGTTGACTGGTTTCTACTGCTGCACCCTGAAGCTTTTTGCTGGAGAGCTGGGCTGAAAGCTGATCTACATAGGCATCATACCTTTGCTTTTCCAATTGTTTCAGTTCTTCTCTCATATAGACACTACCGTCAATAAAAGCGTCGTTTGTAAGTCCTCCGGCAATTTCAACAAGAGTTGAAATAGTGTCGCCTTTTTCTATGAAATATACTCCGGGAAACTTTACTTCTCCTGTAATTAAAACAGAAGGAATCTCACGCCAATATGGAACAGTTTTAATAAAAATCCGATCCCTTGGCTGAAGATAAAAAGCATCTACACCATTAAGACCTTTGGCAGATAAATTTATTTTATGCCTTTTTATACGAAACTCTTCAAAATCATCAATTACTGACCTTGAAATTTCACAATATTTTTCATAGGAACCTTCAACAAATCCCCCTGCAAATTCAATTAAATCTTTGATTGTAAGTCCTAAGGTAAGAGGATATTCTCCTGGAAATCTTACTTTCCCTCCAATATTTACAACACTAGAAGCTTCTTCGTTATCAGCCTGACTTTTAAGCTTGCTCACTACACGACTTAACACTGCCGGCCTGTTTGTGTTTTTTGAAAACACATAAAGCTCATCAAGGGGTTTGATGGGAAAATTAAGATTATTATTTAAATCAAGCTTAAAAACTTCTATTTTCCCATTGTCTTTATATGTTCTTACCAGAACAATGTACTTAAAATCAGTGGCTATTTTAAGCCCTCCTGAATAAGCTACCAGTTTTCCCAGAGTATCTTCAGAAGCTAAGGGATAAATCCCAGGATATGCTATGTTTCCTGAAATTTGAGTAACAAAGGGAAACTCTGAATTTTCAAAGCCTTTACCGCTTACAATCTCTCCTAGAGAATCTTCACCTAAAAAAGTTCCAGGACTTGAGGCAATTTCAGCTGCAGTTTCACCAGGAACTGATGGCGGTGTTTCTACTATGCTTTCCTGAGCAGACTCGGATAGTCTCTTTTCTGCCTGCTCAGGCTGCTCAAAAACTTCGGTTCCTGAAACAGAAACTTCTGAATCATCAGAAACCTTTAAAATTTCAGGAACTTCAAATTCGCCACCTTCCATTCCGTATAATATTTGACCTACAACAGGCTTTAAAAAATTTGCTCTGTTTACCCGCGTAGAAAAAATATAAATTGAGTCCCCGGGTTCAAGTTGAAAATCTTTGTCTTTTTCAAGACTATTGTTAAAAACAAATAATTGGCCTGAATCTTTATTTATTCTTGAAACAACATAATAATCAAATTCTGTAAACGGTTTAAGACCACAGGCCTTTTCTATATAGTCATTTACAGTATCGCCCTGTGAAAGAGGGTATTGACCTGGATAAAAAACATTGCCCTTAATGGCTGCAGTAGGAACAACTCCATCACTGTCGGAAATTCTGGATTTCAAAAGCCTGACTATGGCATTGGTATAAGTTAGTCTTGAATTATCTTTGGGAAGAATATAAATTCTATCAAAGGGTTTTAAATAAACATTTTGGGTTTTGTTAATTATTTTTTCAGGAGAAAAGGAAATAACCTCAAATTGTTCAAATCTTGATTTTTCCCTTAAAATAATTCCATATTCAAGATCTGTGTTTCTTTTAACTTTTTCATGATTTGGAATAATTGTTCTAAGATTCATTCCTTTTTTAAATTCATAAGTGCCTTCTGCAAACACATTACCTGAAAGAGTAATTATTTTTTGAGTTTCTTTTTGAAAATATGGGATATAAATATAATCATTTTTCTTTATTTTTGTATTTCCCCAATTAGAATTATCAAGCTTTACAACCTTACAAACCCTTTTGTTTTCTGAATCTGTTGTATAAACTTTTATAAGTTCAAGATCATTAGCTCTCCATAACCCACCTGCCATATTGATGATTTCACCAAGGGTTGTTTCATCTTTAAGCTCATAAATCCCAGGTCTTTTAACTCCTCCTCTGACTCCTACCTGGCTGCCTACAACAGGTATAAAAATTGTATCACCGGGTAAAAGACGGGTATCTTTTTTTGTGTCTCCTTTAAGAAGAAGATCGTAAAGGTCAAAAGTCTGGATAATTTCCCCGTTTCTTTTGAGCTTGATATTTCTTAGGGAACCAATATCTTTTACCCCGCCTGAAACAAGAAGTGCATTGGTAAGTGTGGAAAGAGAGCTTAAAGTATAACTTCCTGACTTAAATACCTCCCCTAGTACAAAAATTCTCATGGAACGAAGTTTTCCCAAAGTTACACTCACTTCACTGCCCACAGATTCTTTTTTTATTTTATTTGTAATAAAAGATTTAAATTCGTCAAAACTCATTCCAGAGGCCACTACAGGACCGAAATTAGGAAGATTTAAAACTCCTTCTCTGTTTATAAAAAGAGAATAACTTATATTATCTCCTCCATAAATCTGAATAATCACCTGATCTCCGGGCCCGATTATATATTCTCTTGGTACAGGTATTTCAGTTACAGGTGCAAAAGTAGTTGGACTTCCGGAAAAAATATCATAGCCGTATTTTTTTAAATTAACCCCTTGCCACCCAGGCTGCCAGATATCTGTATCTTTATAAACAGAACCGGGTTTACCCATTGTTGTTTCAACAGCCCTTGGTTTTACACTCTGGTGCTCAACAAAGCTATCTGGAGTTTGGCCAGAAGATTTTTTAGCCTGATATTGGCTTTTAAGATATTCCTGCTCCAATTCAGTTAAATTTTCGAACTTGTCAATCTGTTCCGGAGTAATTTCTGCGGAATACAAATAAGAAGGCCAAAGCAAAATCATAAATACAAAAAATTTCTTTAAAAACCTTTTCATAAACTTCTCCAAATTCTTATAACAAAACTAATTTTTTTAATTTTTATGCTCAAAACAAGCCGGCAAATACTCAGGCACTATGTTTTTAAGAACCCTTCTAATTTCTTCGCTTTTTTGGGCATGGGCAAATTGCTTTAACTCATCAATTTTTATTTTTATATCCGAAAACTCACATTCACGGCTTTTTAATACCATAATTTCTCCATGGTCAGTGGGCATTACATTTTCGCCTTCAGTTAAAAGCTCTTCATAAAGTTTTTCACCGGGCCTTAGACCAACATACTCAATTTTTATATCTACATCAGGTTCAAATCCAGAAAAGCGGATAAGGTCTCTTGCCATTTCATCAATTTTAACAGGTTCTCCCATATCAAGAACAAAAATTTCTCCACCTGAACCCATGGCTCCTGCCTGAAGAATAAGCTGGCAAGCTTCTGGAATAAGCATGAAATATCTAATTATATCAGGATGAGTTATGGTAACAGGTCCTCCATAACCTATCTGCTTTTTAAAAAGGGGAATCACACTGCCCACACTACCGATTACATTTCCAAATCTTACAGTGATAAAACTGGTGGTTGAATTTGAATTTCTATTTTTATTTTGAACAATAATTTCGCAGATTCTTTTGGAAGCACCCATTACATTGGCTGGATTCACTGCCTTGTCTGTTGAAACAAAAACAAATTTTTCACAATTAAATTCACTTGCCATGTCCACCAGCTTCATTGTACCAGAAATATTATTACTAACTGCTTTCCATGGATAACTTTCAAGCATGGGAACATGTTTATAGGCTGCGGCATGAAAAACTATTTCTGGTTTTCTAAGTGAAAAAACTTTGTACAAATCGTCTTTTTCCTGGATATCTCCAAGAAAAGGAATAATTTTTATACCTGGAAACAAATTTTTAAGTTCAAGATCAATTTCATATAAAGGGCTTTCAGCTCTTTCAAACAAAATAAGTTCTTTTGGTTTATACTTTAAAATCTGAGCACACAACCCGCTTCCTATTGACCCTCCAGCTCCTGTAACAAGGATGATTTTACCGCCTAGATAATCTCCAATACTTTCATTATCCAGCTTTACAGGTTTTCGTCCAAGAAGGTCTCGATATTCAACATCTCTTATGGATTTTAAGGAAACATTGCCTGTTATAAGCTCTCCAAGACCTGGAACTATTTTATACCGGGCAGTTGTTTTTTTGCAAAGATCTACTATTCTTCTAATCTGGGCGGCTGTAGCAGTGGGAATGGTGATTATTATTTCTTCAACTCCTGCAGTATCAACATATTTTTTTATTTTATCACTGGCTCCAAGAACTGGAAGCCCGTGGATTTTTTTACCTTTCTTTTTAGGACTGTCGTCAAGAAAACCTATAACCTTGTAATCAAGGCTGGTGTTATCTCTTATTTCTCTATATATTTTCTCTCCACAATCACCTGCACCTATTATAATTGTATTTTTAAATTTTTTTCTTTGATTTTTTAACTCGAAAAACTGCTTTAAAAATCCAGTGCCGGTTTTGTATTCACCAAGATAACCCAAGAAAAACCTGACTGAAGCCCTTGAACCAGAAATTAAAATAATAGTAAGACACCAGTCTATGAAAAAAACAGACCTTGAAATCCCTTCAAACTTTGTTTTAAATAAAACAAGAGCAATAAAAACAAGGGATGAAACAGTTGAGGCTTTTAAAATATTTATAAGATCTCTTGTGCTTGTGTATCTCCACATTCCTTTGTAAAGATCAAAAAAATAAAAAACAACAGCCTTTATTAAAATCGAAACAGGAAGCATCCATAAAAAGGATTCAACCACATTTTCACTAAGTCCGTAATCATAGCGAATTTTAAAAGCTGAATAAAGAGACAGGCCAAAAAGGATTAAATCTGTAAATAAAACTATTAAATAATTTCGATAAGACTTTAACATTTTAAAATTCCTAGTTTAGCAATCCGACCTGATATCTAGCTATTCAAACTCAAGAAAAATCTAAATCAAAAATTTCTTTCTTTTGAGATCGCCTCATAAGCCTCTTGAATTTCTCGAAATTTTTCATGGGCCAGCTCAACAAACTCATCGGGAAGACCTTTGGCTATTATTTTATCAGGATGATACTCACTTACAAGTTTTCTATATTGTTTTTTAATTTGTGAATTGTCGTCTGAAGATGAAGAGTTTAAAACCGAATAATAATGAGTTGAAGCAGTTGTTGTATATCTTGATCTTATAGAACTGAACTTGGAATCTGAAAAACCAAACATTTTTGAGGTAGTTTCTATAAGTCTTTCCTCTTCAGAAACCACAGATCCATCACTTGAGGCAACCCTGAAAAGAACATCAATCATAAGTTCAAGGATTTGCTCTTGATCTTTAAAGGATTGATAAAATTGTTTTGCAAAAGACTCAAAAGATTCCTGGGAATTGCGTGCTGCTCTAAATATATTGATTGCTGCCTGCTGGCTTACAGGATCTAACCTTAAATCCTTTACCATAAAATCTTTAACAGCTTGAATTTCATTTTCTGTTATTTGACCATCTGCCCTGGCAATTTTTGCAAGCATTGAAAAAGCAGCAACAAAAAAGGTCATTTCCTTTTGTTGACGGCCGCCTGACTGGTAAAAACCTTGTGTTTGGCTTCCGCCTTCCAGATATCTTTGTTCAGATTTGTCGAATTTATGACCCAGGGCAGCACCTAAAATAGCTCCCAAAGGACCGCCCAAACCAAGACCTATTGTTCCCCCAATAAGCTTTCCAATCCAACCCATCTTAATTGTACTCCTGAAATTTATCTGCTTGAATCAAAGATTTCACGTCTTTGCAAAAAATTAAAAAAGAATCAAATATCCAACTAATCTAGTCCAATCATTAATTAACAGCCGTTATAAACCAATAAATATTCCTATTCAAGATCTAAATTAAACTCCAAAATTAAATCTTTGGGTAAATTGAATAAAAAACAATCGGTCTTAGAAAATAAACTTTTATAGAATAAAAGATTCTCAATTTAGCCTTCTAAGTTTTTATCCGATAAATCCAAGGCTTTATCCCGATTAAATAGACTGATAATCCTATGGATTTTATTTAAAGGAGAGATTAAAATAAAAAAATTATTTAATTTAAAAACCAGTCAGGTGGAAAAATGGCAGAAGAAAAAAGATCTTATCCAAGAAAACCCTATTTTATCCCCATTGATTATATTGATAGAAATAGGATTTACAGGGAGTATATTGTTGATATAAACCCAAGCGGAGTTTTCATAAAAACAGACAATTCTGTACCGGTTGGAAATGAAATAAGCCTTACCCTTCCCTTCCCCTCTCAAAATCAGCTAACAATTTCAGGAATAGTTATAAGAAACACTTCCCAGGGAATTGCCGTAAGATTTCATAAAAAAGATATTGATTTGATTTCAAAAATTGAATCCCTGGTGGAAAAAATTGAGGCAGCAGCCCAAAATGATGAATGGGGGTAAAAAACTTACCCCCTGATAAAATTACAAATCAAATCCGTATTTCTTAAGAAAAGCAACTCCGCCCTGAACACTTACATTTTTCTCATAACCAAGCTCATTTAAATTAATCTGGGCTTCATAAGATCTTACCCCTGTATTACATACAAGAACAATTTCTTTATCTTTGGGCACTTCTTCTATTCTTTTTTTCAATTCATCCTGGGGAATGCTTTTCCAGAAAGCCGGATATTTTTCAACATAGGGTCTTGCATCTTTTTCTGCACGACAGTCAATCAAGGCAACTTCACCTGATTTGATTTTTTCCCAATATTTTTCAAACTCTTTACTTCCTATGGGCCTGAACTGCTCATTTAAAAGATTGTCTGCCACGTTTCCAAGGGCGTTGATAATGTCCATGGCAGAAGCAAAAGGCGGAGAATAGGCTATTTCAAGATTACTTACATCATCTATGGTGGCACCCTTATCAAGGATTACTGCAACAGCATTGATCCTTCCAACAGTGGCATCACCATTGGCTCCATAACCCTGAATACCAAGAACTCTTCTTGTACCTCTTTCAACCACAAGTTCAAGATAGATAAGATCTTTTTCTGGATAAAAATGAGCTCTGTCAAGCTGGCAGATCTGAACACTTACTGCGTCAAATCCTGCTTTTAAGGCGTTGTCAAGATTAAGGCCAGCACCGCAAAGACAGCCGTCAAAAATTTTTACAACAAAACTTCCAACCCCGCCCTTAAATTGGCTGTTTGAGCCTGTTATATTTGAACCTATAACTCTTCCCTGCCTGTTTGCCATTGAACCCAGAGGGAAATATCCCCATTGACCTGAAACAAGATTTTTAATTGCAACACAATCACCCCCTGAATAAATATCAGGATCTGAAGTTTCAAGCCTGTCATTTACCAAAATTGCATCAAAAGGGCCTGTTGCAAGACCTGCTTTTTTGGCAAGTTCAGAGTTTGGAACAACTCCAGGAGCCATTATCACAAGATCTGTTTCAATCTCTCTTTTATCTGTAACAACTTTTTTTACACTTCCATCACCTTCAAGGGCTGTAACTTTTTCACCAAGATAAAACTTTACTTCATTTTCTTCCATTTCAGTCATGGCAATCTTTGCCATTTCTTTTCCCACAAACCCGGGCATGACCTGGTCGGCAATTTCAATCACGCTTGTTTCAATTCCCCACATATCAGCAAGAGCTTCTGCCATTTCAAGACCTATAAAACCTGCTCCCACAACAACTGCTTTTGAAACTTCACCAGCTGTGATGGCTGATTTTATATCAATGGCGTCCTGAAGTTTTCCCACTCCATAGACATTTTTAAGATCAAGGCCTTTAATTCCAATATCTCTTACCCGGCAACCTGTTCCAAGAACAAGCTTATCATAATCAAGCCAGTCTTCTTTTCCTTTTGATACAATTTTTACTTTTTTACTTTTTCTGTCAATTTCAACAACTTCTGTTCCTGTCATTACCTTGACATCTTTACAATTTGTAAAAAAGTAATCATCCCTTACCATATGAAAGCTTGTTTTCATAAGATCAGAAGAATCACTTACATCTCCTGATACATAATATGGAATTCCGCATCCTCCGTAAGAAATGTATTTTTCCCTGTCAATTAGTATAACCTCTGCAGTTGGATCGGTTCTTTTCACCCTGCAGGCTACTTTTGGTCCCAGAGCAACTGCTCCTACAATAACTATCTTTTTGGACATCTTCCCTCCATTATTTAAATTTACAAAATTTATGTTTTTAGGCAGGATTTCTTTTACGACTTTTAAACCCAGCTAGAATAATCAAACAAATTTTAATCTATTTGTCATCATAAAAGATTTAAGTCCCAATTAAGCTTTGAACTTTTCCTTCTTTCAGACAATACCTCTTTTGGAACATCTTCCTTTATTTCTACAAACAAGGAATATCCAGCCTTTTTAAGCTGAGTTTTAAATTCTGTAAGATCTATTTCCCAGGAAGGATAAATCCAATAAAGAGAATCATATTTTCTTGCAAATCCTCCCTCTTTTTTAGGGCTGAAAAAAAGATCTTCAACCTTGAGTTCATCAGCCTTTACAGCAGAGATTGCATAAGGAAAATAACCCTTGGTTATTATACCCAAAGGAAGGTTTGAATTTAAAGGCATGGAAAGGAATTCCTCTTTGCTAAGCTCAGGACTTACAATTGCTCCTTTAAACCCGTTTTTCAACATAACTTCGGCTGCAAGGGTATTTGTCAGGTTGGAAAACGGTCCTCCCCAGACATTTAAATCCCTGATCTTTTTAAAAAGCCCTGCCTGCCACAAACCATTTGCAACAAAATTTCTTCCGCCTTTTTCTATGATTAAATCTATTGCATCAATATAGATCTGTTCTTTTTCAGGCCAGATAAAAGGGGGAATCCAAAACCATTGTCCAGGAGAAAACGGCTTTTTGTTTAATGGCAGATTTTCAATAAACTGCTCATCTATCCAAAAACCTCCTGGAATGGAAAGATTTCCCTTTTTTGAACATCTTTTAACAAAGGTTTCTTTGGGATAAATTTTTCTTTTATCTTTTTTTACAGGTTTTCCAGGCATTGAAAAAGAAACCGGAGAAGTTTTGCTTACTTCAATTTCATCATATTCAGCTTTTAAGGAATTTATAGCTTTTATTAATTCCTCTTCTTTTCTATCAATTAAAAAAACAGGAGTTTTTGAAGGGGGGATTTTTTTAAAATCACTTGCCCTGAATACAAACTTTCCTCCCTTTGGAAGGGAAAGGGGAATGTAAATAACGCTATGAAAAGCATCTCCTTCATAACCAACCCTGACTTTATCTCCCCTTAAAAGAGGTTCTCTTGGATTAAGAAAAAAACTATTGGAATCTCTTGAAATTCGTCCCAAAAATTTACCAGAACCTGTTTCACTTTTTTCACCGGCAGGATTATAGGGCCTCTGGGGCAAAAAATTATAATGAGTCATTGGTCTTCCAAGGGCTTCATCAAAAATTTTGACTGCATCTTTTTTTTCTTTTGCAGTCATTGGCTGATCCCTTAAACTTTTATATCCCCAAACAGTGTAATAAACATAATGGGGAGTTTTTTTCCTTCCCTCAATTTTCCAGGTTTTTACAGCAGGCACTTCCTGCAAAACCTTTACAAGGACATCAATTCCAAGATCCATACATGAAAAAAAACTGTTTTTATCTGAGCCTTGGGAGTAAAGCCTTCTGCAGGGCTGAACACATCTTCCCCTTAACCCGCTTCTTCCTCCCATGAAACTGCTCCAATAGCATCTTCCCGAAATTGCGTAACAAAGGGAACCATGGATAAAGACTTCAAGATCCACCCCAGATTTTTTGTCTGCCATGAGTTTTATCTGATCTATTGAAAATTCCCTGGGCAAAACCACCCTTGAAATTTTATTTTTTTGTGCAATTTTTAAGCCTGAAGGCAAAGACAAGGCCGAAAGAGTTGAAAGATGGAGCTCACTTCTTATTCCAACTTCATTTGCAATTGCTATAATTGCAGGATCATTGATTATTAAGGCATCTGGCTTTACATAGCGTTTTACCCTGACAAGCATTCTTCCAACCTTGGGAATTTCAGAGTCTTTTAGGACTGAATTTATTGCAAGATAAAGCTTTACATCTTTTTTTCTGGCAAGTTGGGAAAGTTTTGAAAGCTCTTCTATGGAAAAATTATCTGCTTCCATTCTTGCTGAAAAATTTTTTAAGGAACAATAGATTGCGTCAGCTCCTGCAGCAATGGCTGCAAAAAATGACTCCATGTTTCCGGCTGGAGCTAAAATCTCCGGTTTGTGTTCCTGTTTTCTTCTAATCATTTGTTTCCTCACTTGCGGTAAATATTGATTAAGTGTTATATCCAAACTTTAAATACTAATTAAAGAGAGTCTTTATGGATAGCAAAAAATTTGGAAATAAAAAGGTTTATAATAAAAACAAAAGAAACGATAATATAAAATTTGGCAAAAACAAAAGGTTTTCAAAGAAAAGCACTTCAGGTCCTTCAAAACTCAAGCCGGGTTCAGACAAAAAATTAAAAGAGGTTTTCAAAAGAATAGGGGTTCCTGGGCCAACAGAATTTAAGGCAGACAGGTTTCAGCAGGAAGCAATAGATCTTGTTCCAATTGAAGACTGTATTGTTACAGCACCAACAGGTGCCGGAAAAACCTGGATTGCTGAAGTTGCCATGGAAAAAATTTTCAAGTCCGGGGGAAAATCCTGGTATGCATCTCCTTTAAAAGCCCTTACAAACACTTTGTATAAAGTTTTTTCTCAAAAATTCGGGGAAGAAAATGTTGGAATTTTAACCGGGGATAGAAAAGAACTTCCTGATGCTCCAATTATAATAGGTACTACAGAAATACTTAGAAACCACCTTTACGATGCAATGCATGAAGGCCGGGACATTGATACAGACTATGTAATAATGGACGAGGCCCATTATCTTGGAGATGAAGACAGGGGTGTTGTTTGGGAAGAGGTTTTAATTTATCTTCCTGTAAGAACTCCTGTTTTGCTTTTATCAGCTACAATTGAAAATACAGACCAAATTGCAGGATGGATGGAATCCATAAGAAAAAGGGAATGTAAGGTCATTAAAGCCCAAAAAAGGCCTGTTGAACTCTACCCTCTTTTTATTCATCCTTCAGGAACACTTTTTCCTTTTTTTGAAACTTTGAAAGAGAAAGGAAGGCCTCCTGTAACAAGAATTTATAAAAAGGTGAGAAAATATATTTCAAATCCCCAAAGACCGCTTTTATCTTTGCCAGGAAGACTGCCTCCCATGGGGGATCTCATAAAGATTTTTGACAAATACAATCTTCTTCCCTCAATATTTTTCCTTAAATCAAGGGCGGATTGTGACAACTCAGTTGAGATCTGCGGAAGAAACCGTCTTACAACTACAAAAGAACAAAGAGAAAAAATAATAGAAAAACTTGATTATATGGTGGAAAAACATCCCCATATAAAAAATCACCCACAAATTAAGCATGTTATAAACTCCGGAGTTGCTGCACATCACAGTGGTCATCTTCCCCCGTGGAAGGAAACAGTTGAAGAACTTATGACAGAAGGACTTTTAAATGCTGTTTTTGCAACTTCTACTGTGGCCGCAGGGGTAAATTTCCCAGCAAGAAGTGTGGTGCTTTCAAACTCAGACAAATTCAATGGAGTTGAGTTTCTTCCCCTTACCCCCACAGAACTTCACCAAATGACAGGCCGTGCGGGAAGAAGAGGAATGGACAATATTGGATTTGTGATTTCACTTCCCGGCAAATTTATGGACTTTAAGCTTCTTGGAAAACTTTTCTTTCAAAGTCCTGGACCTGTGTTGAGCAAACTTAAAATAAATTTTTCAATGGTATTAAACCTTCTTTTATCCCATTCCCCTCACCAGATTGAGATCTTAATTGAAAGATCCCTTGCTTCATATCAGATAAAAGAATCTGTTGAATTAAAAAAAGATTTTAGAAAAAGAATGGAATTTTTAAAAAAGACAGGATATGTGAATGAAAACGAAAGCCTTACCTCTGATGGTGAATGGGCTTCCCAGCTTAGAATAGATTATCCTCTTATAGTTGCAGAAGGTTTTAGAAAAGAGCTTTTCCCAAAATCCCCTGTTCTGCTTGCTTCAATTATTTCATGCTTTGTAACAGACAGGGAATATAAAGACGACTTTCTTTTCCATAGAAGCATTCCAAAATCCTTGAGAAAAGAATATATAAAAATAAAAAAAGAGATGGAATCTTTTTTTACAGATCTTCAGGATAATGGATTTAACGTTCCCAAACTCTATCTTACTCCTGCTGTGTTGACATATCACTGGGCAATGGGAGTTCCCTGGGAGGATGTGAGCAGATTAAGTGAAATTGCTGAAGGTGATCTTGTAAGACTGTTTCTTAGGACAGCTGACAATTTAAGACATATAAAAAATCTTACAAAGGTATTTCCTGAAGAAGCTGCTGGAGCAGCAGAAGCTATTGAACTGATTTTAAGGGAACCTGTTATAACAGATTAAAACAACAATTTTTGAAAGAATAAGTTTAGTATGGGTAAAAAAATAGAAGAAGAAATAAAAAAAAGAAGAACTTTTGGAATAATAAGTCATCCTGATGCTGGTAAAACTACACTTACTGAAAAACTCCTTTTATTTGGAGGTGCCATTGAACAGGCAGGGGCAATCAAGGCAAGAAAATCAGAAAGACATGCAACAAGCGACTGGATGGCAGTTGAACAGCAAAGAGGAATTTCTGTAACCACTTCTGTAATGAAATTTAATTACAATGATTATGAAATAAACCTTCTTGACACCCCTGGTCATAAAGATTTTTCAGAAGATACATACAGGGTTTTAACAGCAGTTGACTCCGCACTTATGATAATTGACAGCGGCAGCGGTGTTGAACCCCAGACTGAGAAACTAATGGAAGTGTGCAGAATGAGAAACACTCCCATAATCACATTTATAAACAAGCTTGACCGGGTTGGACTTGAGCCTTTAGATCTTCTTTCTGAAATTGAAGATAAACTCCAGATAGAATGCACTCCCCTTTCCTGGCCAATCGGGATGGGAAAAGAATTTAAAGGAGTATACAATCTTGTGGACAAATCAATCCTTCTTTTCCGTGCAGGACAGGATAAACGCCCTGAAGATGTGATTGGATTTGACTCAATTTCAGACAAAAAACTTGATGAGATTCTAGGCTCTCAGGCTGACAGGTTAAGGGATGATGTTGAACTTATAGAAGGAGCTGCTGATCCTTTTGATCTTGAACTTTTTTTAAAAGGAACCCAGACCCCTGTGTTTTTTGGATCAGCCTTAAACAACTTCGGAGTTCAAGAAATTCTTGACGCTCTTACCAAATATGCCCCTCCTCCTTATCCAAGGGAAACCTATACAAGATTTGTAAAACCCAATGAAGAGGATTTTACAAGTTTTGCTTTTAAAATTCAGGCAAATATGGATCCCCAGCACAGGGATAGAATTGCTTTTATGAGGGTATGTTCAGGAAAATTTACCAAAGGAATGAAGGTTATTCACCATAGAATCGGAAAAGAAATAACCCTGGCCAATGCAATAACTTTCATGGCAAGAGAAAGAAGCCATGTTGAAGAAGCCTGGCCCGGTGATATCATTGGTATCCACAACCATGGAACAATAAAAATTGGTGATACTTTCTCCCTTAAAGAACCCCTTAAGTTTAAAGGAATTCCAAACTTTGCACCTGAACTTTTTAAAAGAGTTGTCTTAAAAAATCCCCTAAAAGCAAAACAGCTTAATAAAGGGCTTATCCAACTTTCAGAAGAAGGTGCAATTCAGTTTTTCAAACCATTAATTGGAAATGATATAATTCTTGGAGCTGTTGGAGAACTTCAGTTTGATGTAACAATAGGAAGGCTTAAAGCCGAATACAATGTTGATGCTGTTTATGAGCATGTTAATTATTCAGTGGCCCGCTGGGTTGAATTTGAAAATGAAAAAGAAGCCAAAGAATTTGAAAGAAAAAATCAAAGCAATTTGGCCTTAGATTCCGAAGGATATAAAACATTTCTTACAACTTCAGAATGGCAGCTTGGATTTATAAAAGAAAAATGGCCAAAGGTTAAATTTCTTAAAACAAGAGAACATGATTGATGTTTAAGCTCAGCTCTTTTTATTCAATCTGGGTTTAAGCTTAAAAAACAGCCCTTAAAAGCTGCTCAATTCAGATAAATTTTTTATTTTGCCTTTAAAAGATTTAACCCACTCTTATTATATGATACTTTAGTTGTTTTTAACAAAATTATTTTATTGGTGTGAGGCTAAAATGACAAGCACAGGATATAGAGAAATACCTTATAATTATACTTCAGCAGATGATGAACAAATTGTATCAAGAATCCTTGGAGAAGATACCTGGCAGATCCTTGAAGGGTTAAGAGCCCAAAGAGTTACAGGAAAATCAGCCAGGCTTCTTATGAGATTTATCGGAGATATGTTCATTCTTAAAAGAAATCCCTTTGTTTTTCAGGAGCTGATTGACTCTTCAAAAAGAAGAAAAGAATATTTTAAAAAAAGCGGAGATGAACTTTCATTAATTGAGGCTGCAGCTTTAAATGATGATGTTTTTCCTGTTGTAAAAAAATGCAGAAAAGTTCTTGAAGATCTTAAACAAGAAATAAACCAAGTTAATAAAAAAAGAAAAAAAGCTTTAAAAGTTCTTGGTGAAATTGTCAAAAAAGAAAATGTATATTTTGACCCTTTCACTTTAAACAGTCATGCCACAGATGCAACGGACTGGAGAATGTGTCTTCCCTGGGCTGTTGTCCGCCCCTATCACGAAGATCAGGTACCAAAACTTTTAAAAGCAGTTGAAGAACTTGGAATGCATGTAATCCCAAGAGGAGCAGGCACAGGTCTTACAGGAGGCGCAGTTCCTCTCAATGAAACCTGTATAATGATTAACACTGAAAAGCTTGCAAGAATAAACGGGATAGAACAAAGAGAATTTGAAGGCGATAACGGCGAAAAAAAACAAATGTCTGTTTTAAAAGCAGACGCTGGAGTTATCACAGACCAGGCCATGAAGTATGCCCAGGAACATGACCTTGTTTTTGCAACTGATCCCACAAGCTCCTGGGCCTGTACTCTTGGCGGAAATATAAGTGAAAACGCAGGCGGTAAAAAAGCTGTTCTATGGGGGACCTGTATAGACAATGTATTGGACTTTAAGGTTGCTATGCCAGGAGGTTATTTTCTTTTTGTGGAAAGAACAGACCATAGGATGAGAAAAATAATCCATGAGGACATAGTAACTTTTAAAGTTACCAATCTTTCAACAAACAAGTCAGAAGAAATTAAACTTCTTGGAAGTGAAATAAGAAAGCCAGGACTTTGGAAAGATGTTACAAACAAAACTCTTAGCGGAGTTCCAGGCCTTCAAAAAGAAGGATGCGACGGAATAATAACTTCTGCTTCTTTTATTCTTTATGAAGACTATAAATTCAAATCAACCTGCTGTCTTGAATTTTTCGGTGAAAGCATGGATGAAGCAAGTCTTGTAATTTCAGAGCTTTCAAAATCTTTTGAGGACAGAACAAAAGAAACCTTAATGGCTTTAGAACACTTTGATGACGAATATATAAAAGCCATTAATTACAAGGTTAAAGCCCCAAAAACTGAAATTCCAAAGGCAGTTCTTTTAATAGATCTTGTTGGGAATACTCCCAAAGAACTTGAAGCTGGAAAACAAAAATTTTACGAGCTGCTCAAAAACTATAAAAACACAGAAATCTTTTTTGCAGCAGATGAAAAAGAAGCTGATAGATTCTGGGCCGACAGAAAAAAATTCGGAGCTATTGCAGCTAGAACAAATGCTTTTAAACTCAATGAAGATGTGGTTCTTCCCATAAGTTCACTTGCTGATTTTGCAAGATATGTTGATGAATACAATAGAAATGAAAACAGGCACAGCCAAAAGCAGGTGGTAACCACTCTTTCAGGTTATATAAAAAGCCTTCAGACAAAGCTTGAAAACAGGGAATGGATGGATTCAAAGTTTCCTGAGCTTGAAAAAATTGCCGGTAAAACAATTGAAAACATTGACAAAGCATCAAACAAAGACCTTGAAAATGAAAAATTTCTTTCAGAATTTATGGAAAAACTTTTTAAACTTTTTACCGGGGACAGTGAAATAAGAGATTCCATTGAAAAAGTTAAAAAAGAAACAAGAGACAAACAAATTACAATTGCAACCCATATGCACGCAGGGGATGGAAACAATCATGTAAATATCCCTGTATTTTCAAATGATGTTGAAATGATGGCAAGAGCCCATAAAACTGCCGATGATATAATGGAAAAAACTGTTTCTCTTGGCGGTGTTGTCAGCGGTGAGCATGGAATTGGAATTACAAAAATCAAGCATATGGATAAGGAAGAAATTAAAAGGCTGGATGAATACAGAAAGAAAATAGACCCAAAAGGCATAATGAATCCAAAAAAACTTTCTGATCAATCTATAGACAAAAAAGTTTTTACCCCTTCATTTAATCTCCTTGGGCTTGAAGCTTCAATTTTACAATATGGTTCGCTTAAAACCCTTGCTGAAAAAATTTCAACTTGTGTCAGGTGCTGTAAATGCAAACCTGTATGCTGTGTTTTTTATCCTTACAAAAATATGTTTTATCATCCCAGGAATAAAAACCTTGCAATTGCGGCAATAATTGAAGCTATCTTATACGATGCCCAAAGAACCCACACAGGCTCTAAATTCAATGTTTTAAGTTATCTTGAAGAAATAGCTGATTATTGTACAATTTGTCATAAATGTCAGCCTCCCTGCCCTGTAGATATTGACACAGGCGAAGTTACAATACTTGAAAGAGAAATCCTTTCATCTTTAAAATACAAACATACTCCAATTGGAACCAGGGCTGTTTTGAAATATTTAAAATCAAGTAATCAGCCTTTGAACAAAATTTTTAAAAACCTTGTTTTAAAACCAGGGGTAAAAGTTCAAAATTTTGCAAAAAAAGGGCTGGATTATATTGAAGGTAAACTGCCTGTCAAAATTAAAAACTTTGAAATTGACCCGCTTAACAATGAATTTATAAAAAGCAGAAAAACATATTTAATGCTTCAATCATCTGCAACCGGCCCTTCAAAGGAAACAATCAGAGATTATCTGCCGTCCTGCTCTGACAACCAGGCTGTGATTGTAAATCCTCCTGTAAAAACTGATTCCAGCGTTTTTTATTTCCCGGGATGCGGCTCTGAAAGACTTTTTGGCACAATTTCAATGGCTTCTTTATATATTCTTTTGAAATCAGGAAAAAGGGTAATTCTTCCACCGCCTTATCTTTGCTGTGGATTCCCTATTAAGATTAATGCAAAAACCCTTGATTTCAGTGATATTAAATTAAGAAATACCATTGTTTTCAACCAGATAAATGAAATGCTCAAATATCTTAATATTGATTCCTGTGTTGTAAGTTGCGGAACCTGTATGGAAACTTTGAAAAAAACTGAGGTTGAAAAAATATTTGATACAAAAATCAAAGATGTAAGCCTTTATGCCCTGGATAATGGACTAAAAGATATTAATCTTCCCAGGGGTATTTATCATAAACCCTGCCATGATTCCGCTGAGGACAACGCCCTTGGAGCCTTAAATAAAATAAGTGATGGCAAAACCATGATGACAGATTCATGCTGTTCAGAAGCAGGCACAATGTCAATTTCAAGGCCTGATATTACAAACTCAATGCTTATAAAAAAGAAACATGACCTTTTGTATCTTAAAAGCAATTTTTCTGAAAACAAAGAGCCTAGAGTTTATACAAATTGCCCTTCCTGTATTCAGGGTTTATCCAGAAATAAAGACAATGGATTTGAGCCTGTTCACCTTGCTGAAGCAATTGCAGAAGAAATTGGAGGAAAAGACTGGAAAGAGTCTTTGAAGCAAATGTGTAAATCTGCAGAAACAGTTAATTTTTAAAAAAACTTATGGTGAGGTTTCATTAAAGAAACCTCACTTAAAATCTTTTACTTTCTAGAAATTTAACTCCATTCCAATTAACCTGTTGACACTGCTCATCTTAAACTTTAACCTTTATTAATTACCCCAACTTTTAACAAAGAAACTAAAATGAAAAAATTAGTTATTGTAAATTTTTTAATTGGTATTTTAATTCTTGCTTTAATTTCAGGATGCACCAAAGGAAAAAAAACTGAGATGAGATACCATTCAATTCTTGCCAGCGGTGAACTAATTGATATTTCATTTTATTTATATTTTAACAACCAAACTGACGTTGAAAAAGTCCTTGAAAAAAAGGATAAATTTATCCACGCCCTTAATTTAATGTTTAATTCATACAAAAAACATCAACTTTCAGAAGCCAGAATAAACAGTGTTTTAAAAAATACAGGAAATATGGTATTTGACAATTCGGTAAAAGATGTTGAGTTAAAATCAATCAAATACAGGAACTGAAATGTCAGATAAAAAAAACGGAAAATCAAAAAACAAATCCCAGGAAATGCACGAAAGAAAAGAAGCGCTTCAAGCACTTCCAAAACCAATTAGAGAAAAACTAACTGATGAAGAAATAACTGCCTTTCTTCACAAAGAAGTATGGCCTGAATCTCTTTTTGACAAGCTTACAGACTTTATTTTCCCACCTGATAAATAAAACCTAAATCGAGCTCTCCCTTTCTCTAAGCACAAAAAACAGAATCAATTCAGATTATTACAATTAAAAACTGGAGCTAAAAACTGTGGTTCCAGTAAAATTGTAAATATACAAACCAAATTATCTTCCAAGATAATTGGCTATTTTATCAACAGCATCTTCAATTTGAACTTCATCAAGTTCAAAAGGTTTACCATAGGAAAGAGAAATCAAATAAACTTTTGAAGCAAATTCAATATGAAGTGCTGTTGAATAAGCCTGGTAAAGATTTTTCCCAACAGCAACAAGACCATGATTTGCCATGAAAACCGCATTGGTATCCAAAATAAGAGAACAAATGTTATCACCAAGCTCTTTGGTTCCAAACCCCGCATAATCAGCAACAGGAACTTTTTTTCCGGCTGAGGCAACCAGATAATGAATTGGGGGAAGTTCTTTTTTAAGACAACCAAGAGCAGAGGCATAAACACTGTGGGTGTGGACAATACTTTTTACATCTGATCTTGTTTTATAAATTTTTGAATGAAAGTCTTTTTCAGAAGAAGGCGGTTTCCCTTTTCCAAGAAAATTACCATTTTCATCAAGCTCTGAAATATCTTCAGCCAAAAGCTCTTCATATTCAATTCCGCTTGGAGTTATATAAATTTTATTATCCAAAAAAACACTTATATTGCCGCCGGTTCCAAAGGTCAGTCCGTCTTTTTTCATTTTAAGACAATATTTTATAATTTCATTTCCAATTTCTTTTTTATTCATTATTCAGCCTCAAAATAATTTAAAAGATTGTCTTTTAAAAAAACATTATCTTCATGGGTTTTAAATGAAAACCTTATATATTTTTCACCCAGTCCTTTTATATTTGAGCAGTCTCTTATCACAATTTTTTTTTCAAGAAGTGATTCAAAAACAGTCCTGGAGTTGTTTTTTACGCTTTTGAGCCTTCCAAGGGTATAAATATTATTGGAATTAACAAATTCAAGGGCTTTATTTAAAGATAAATCTTTTAAAAAAAACTCTTTTTCTTTTTCAATAAATAAAGAAGTTTTTTGGAGGAATGTTTTTGTAAGCTCCATATTTTCGTTTAGATAAGAACAAACTCCTGAAGCAACAGCATTTACTTTCCAAGGAAGATCATAAATTTTTGGATCTGCCGAGGAAGGAAGTATCATAAACCCAAGCCTTAATCCCGGAAGAGTAAAGATTTTGGAAAAAGACAAAAGGACATAGAGGTTTTCCATGTCTTCAACTGCCAAAGTCCTTTTTAAAAAATCCTTTTCAAAAGGAAGATAGGTTTCATCTATTATAAAATAAGTGCTTTTATTTCTTTGTATCAAATCAATGATCAAGTTTTTATCTGTTAAAGTTCCGGTTGGATTGTTTGGATTACAAATAAAAACCATTGAATAGTTTTTAACTTTCTTTTCAAGGATAGAAATATTAGTTTGAAAATCATTTTTCTTATCCAAAAAAACATAATCTGAATCTATTTTTCTTATTTTGCAGGCTTTTTCGTAGTCTGAATAAGTAGGCCCTACAATAAGAACTTTTTCAGGTTTTAAAGTTTCAGGAAGTCTATGGATAAATTCTGTTGTTCCACTTCCAGGAACAATTCTTTTTTTATCAGTATTAATTAAATTTGAAATAAATGATTTTACTGAACCAGAATCGTATTCTGGCAAAAGAACCAGCTCTTTTATATTTTCATTTAAAAATTGAAGAAGACCTTTGGGAGGACCAAGAGGATTTATATTGGAACTGAAATCTTTTAGCTGTGAAACATCTACCCCTATTAAAGCTGAAAGTTCCTTTAAATTTCCACCATGGACAAGAACACTCATTTTCTACCCCTTTGTACTTAAAGGATTTAACCTTAAAAACAATTTTAAATTAATTTTTTCTTTTTTACAATTGCAACAATCAAAGTGTTTATATAATATTTAAAAGATAAAATATCTTTAATTAAGGGTTTAAAATGAAAACTATTGCCCAGTACTTAAGACTGATACTTTTTCTTGGAGGAATTTTAGTAGGAGTCCAGATTCCAGGTTTTATGAATGCTTACCACAATAGTCTCCTTGCCCATTTAAATGAATCAGAAAAAAGCCTTGGACATTTTCAAAAAGATGCAGACAAATATTTTAATGGAAACCTTGATTCCCTTATAACCCATTATAAAATCAATAAAGACCCTGTTTTTACTGAAGGCGGAAAAAGTATTGACTTAATTTATCAAAGAAATCTTTTACTTAATAAAGCATTTTCAGATTTCAATAAAAACTTTTTCAATGCATTTGTCCATGTTTTTATAAAGCCTGTTAAAGATATAAAAAAAGAAGTTTTAAAAGCTTATTCATATAGTCTTAGATTAGATAAGACCTCCATAATTGCAGGACTATTATCTGGAACTATTCTTGCCGGCCTTCCTGAAATTATTTTTTTGATATTTTTTAAATTTGTAAAACGAAATTTTTATTAATGATTTAAACTGATTTTAAATTAAAAACTTAGAAAACCCGAATTGATTGATTTCCAAGTTTGTCTAAAATAACATTAAATTTGGATCAGGCTATAATCATCTATCCCTGATCCAATTTAAAGCAAGTAGATGTAATAAAACTGAAAAGTCTTCAAGAGTTCATGTTTTTTCAATATAAAAACTTAAATTTATAGTAATCTTAAAGTATGAAACTCTCTATTCAGGAAAAATATAAAAGGCGGAAATATCCGCCTTAATTAATTTTACTATTTAAAACCGCTGTCATTGTGTTTTTTTGCAATAAGTTCTGCCAGGTTATCTAAAGCAGCCAAAGTATCTTTTCTTGGCAGTCCTTTGCACAACACGGGTTCCAAAATCTCTGCTTTTATATTTGAAACCATACCAGCAAGGGTTTCAACAGTTTTACCTCCCCAGCCATATGAACCTATAATTGACAAGTATCCAGGTTTAGGCCTTAAAGCATTTGCAAGAAAAGCAGCAGATGCAACCACCGGGTGGGGTCCTGCAAGAACAGTGGGAGTTCCAATAACTATAGTACCTGAATCAATAAGAGAAATGGCAAGTTTTCCAATATCAGTTACTGAAAGATTAAAAAGTTCAACTTCTACGCCTTTTTTTAACAAAGCATTTGCAAAATGATCAACCATTATTTTTGTACTGCCGTGCATTGATATATAAGGGATTACAACAAGATTTTTGGGAGTGCCCGAAACCCATTTTCTATATAAATCTAAAATCCACTGAGGCTCTTTATAAATCTGACCATGACTTGGTGCTATCATTTTGATTTCGTAATCTGAAAGTTTATCAAGATTTTTGGCAATCATGGCCCTGAAAGGCATCATAATTTCTGCGAAATAACGTTTTGCCGCCTCATGGACCCTGCCCTTATCTTCAACATAAATACTACTGCTGGCAATATGGGATCCAAAAAAATCGCAGCTAAAAAGTATTTTATCTTCAACAAGATAAGATACCATTGTTTCAGGCCAGTGAACCCAGGGAGTGTGGATAAATTTAAGGGTTTTATCTCCAAGGGAAAGGGTTTCACCATCATCTACCACAATAAAAGAATCTTCTGAAATATCTAACAAATCCATGAGAAAACTTTTTGCTTTAGCTGTAACCACAACTTTTGCATTGGGAAATTTTGAAAGAACATGGGGAATGGTCCCTGAATGATCTTGTTCTGAATGGTGTGAAACAATATAATCAATTTTGGGCACTTCTGAAAGAGAGTTCATAAAAGACTCGGAAAACTCAGGATCAACAGCATCAAGTAATGCAGTTTTCTCACTTCCTTTTATAAGAAATGAATTATAAGTTGTTCCGTCGGGCAAAGGGATAAGAGAATCAAAAAGCCTTCTATCCCAATCAATAACACCCAGCCAATAAACAGATTCTGTAATTTTTTTCATTTCACTTACCTTTCTTTTTGTTGAAATTAAAGCTCCTGCCTTGAAATTTTTCCTTTGTCATTAAAATATAATTCAGAAAACAACCCATAAAAGCCTGGGTTGAATAAAAATCAGGGATAAGCCTTAACCCATCTCAAGTTTACCAATATTTTTTTCTTTTTGAATTGATTTTACATGATTTATATGGGCTTGCAAATCTTAAATAAATCTAATATTTAGTCTGATTTTAAATTACCAGTAAACTTAATTTTCAACAAAACCTTTAATCTTTAGATAGTGGTTTTACCCAAAAAGGCAGTTGACCATAAATTACCAAGCAGTTTTGGAAACACCTTTTCAAAATCAAACTGAAGGTTTACAAGACCTCTTGATTCTAGAACATCTTTTGCAATAAAAGCAGGTTCTGCCATCTGACAAAGACCAATCATCAAGGAAAAACTTCCTATAAATAATTCAATGGCTTCCCTTGTTTCAATAAAAGGGAACAATCCTTTTAGATCAAAAGCTGTTTTTTCAATTCTTTTATTCAGATATTCCTTAAACTCAACAACAAAATCATAATCTCCGCACTTTTCCATTAAAAGATTATATCTGCTGCCAAGCCTTACCAAAAGAAAATCAGACGCAAAACCAGACATCACATCCATCAACTCAGGCAAAGAAGCCTCTTTATTTAAAACTGAGTCAAGTTTATCAAAACAAGCTCCTATGCATTGCCTTAAAATTTCAAGATCCATTGCCTCCCTTGTTTTGAAATAAAGATAGATTGTTCCTTTTGCAAGCCCTGCCTCTTTTGCAATTTGGGAAACAGGAATAGAAAGATTTTTTTCTATTATATAAATATTTTTTGCACTGTTGATAATAGCCTGTTTTCTTTGTGCTTTTGCCTTATCACTGATTGCACGTTTTTTTATTTTACCCTTCATTTAACCCTCAAATTTCTTGACAAATGACCCAAGGTCAATTAACAAATAACTCTCATTCATTAATAACCACCAGGAGAAACCATGTCAAACTCAATCAACCATATTACCGAAAAACAAAATGATTTTTTTAAAAAAGGTCATACTCTTGATATAAAATCAAGAAAAGAAAGGCTTAAAAAACTATTAAAAGCCGTTGAAAATTACAATAAAATAATCAGTTCTGCCCTAAACCAAGACCTTGGAAAATCACCTGAAGAAGCTTTGATGACAGAAATAAGAGAAGTAAGAAAAGAAATTGGATTTACAATAAAAAACTTATCAAAATGGTCAAAACCAAAAAGAGTTCCTACACCAATAACATTACTTGGTTCAAGAAGCCGGATTATACCAGAGCCCCTTGGTAAGGTTCTAATTATAGCCCCATGGAACTACCCTTTCAATCTTTCAATCATGCCTGCAATTGCTGCAATTGCAGCTGGAAATACTGTTATTATAAAACCTTCTGAACTTGCTCCTGCAACATCTTCTGTTATTTCAGAGATGATAGGAAAAACTTTTGAAAAAGAAGAAATTGCTGTTGTTGAAGGAGGAATTGATGAAACTACAGAGCTTTTAAATCATCCCTTTGACCATATTTTTTTTACAGGTGGTGAAATAGTAGGAAAAATTGTAATGAAAGCTGCTTCAAAAAACCTTACTCCTGTAACACTTGAACTTGGGGGTAAATCTCCTGCCATTGTTTTAAAAAATTCAAATTTAAAAACCTCAGCAAAAAGAATTGCCTGGGCCAAATTTACAAATGCAGGCCAAACCTGTGTTGCACCAGATTATGTCCTTGTTGATAAATCTGTTAAGTCAGAATTTCTTCACCATCTTAAAAAAAGCATAATTCAATTTTACGGTGAAAATCCTTTAGAAAGCAAATTTTACGGACGGATAATAAACCACAGGCATTTTGAAAGACTGGAAAAACTTCTGGAAAACCAGAAAATTGTTACAAATTTTGATAAAAACCATGCAAAAAAATATTTTGCTCCCTGTGTTCTTGACGATGTTTCAGAAGACAGTTTAGTAATGCAGGAAGAAATTTTTGGTCCAATCCTTCCAATTGTTTCTGTTAATTCAAGAGATGAGGCAATTAATTTTATAACAAAAAGACCAAAGCCCCTGGCTCTTTATGTTTTCACAGAAAATAAAAAAGACTCAGATGAAGTTCTTGCAAAAACATCTTCTGGAGGAGCCTGTGTAAATGATGCTCTTATACATTTGTCATCACCCCATCTTCCATTTGGAGGCGTTGGTACAAGCGGAATGGGAGAATATCACGGACAATGGGGATTTAAAACTTTTTCCCACTATAAATCAGTTGTTCATTCAACTACAAAATTTGATATTCCCTTAAGATACCCTCCTTTTCCAGAATGGTTTAAAAAGCTCATGAATTTAATCTAACCTAAATTTGAAACTTTGTGCAGTTCCAGACTTTATAAAGACATTTGAGCTTTTAATAAATTCTATTATTTAAAAAAATATTTAATGTCCAAGTGTAACCCTTTTTGATTTTTGATCTCATAACTTATAATTGAACGAAAATATATTTTTATTTCACCTTAGAAAACAGTTTTATTTTCACAACTTTCCAGAAGTTTGGATAACAAAAATATACAAAAGGAAAAAAAATGGTTGAATTATTCGGGTTATTTGTTTTTATAGCAGTTTGGATTCTGTTGCAAAAAGTTATACTCCCAAAAATGGGGGTGCCTACATGAATGAGTGATGCTTGTCAGGTGACAAGAAAAGAGATAAATGAAAAACCAGGGAAAAAAACCAATAGTAAAAGATGAAGATTCTGAACTTATTTTAAAAATTAAAAACGGCCAAACAGATTTGTATGAAACTCTTCTTTCAAGATATGAAACAAGAATTTACAATTTCGGCCTTAGAATGTGCAAAGATGTTTCAGACGCAGAAGATCTTGTCCAAGAAACATTTATAAATATTTTCAGATATTTAAAAGACTTTAGAATGGAATCAAAGTTCAAAAACTGGGCTTATAAAATTGCAGCTTCAGTCTGCATGAAAATTAAAAGGAAAAATAAAAGCCCGGAAAAAGAACTTTCAATGGATGACATTCTTTCTGGTCATAATGAAAAGGAAGTTTCTTCCCAGATTCCAGCTTGGGTAAATCAGCCTGCAGAAGCTCTTATGAACAAAGAAATCTCCCTTGAAATAAAAAAGGAAATAGATAATCTTCCTCCAAATTACAGAATTGTTCTTGTTTTAAGAGATATGGAAGGGTTTTCAACAAAAGAGGTTTCTGAAATGCTTGATTTGAGCGAATCAAACGTAAAGGTAAGGCTTCACAGGGCAAGGATTTTTGTAAGGGAAGGCTTAAAAAGGTACTTCAATGACTGATAATCAACAATACTCAAATCACTGCATTCAAATGTTTGAAGTTTATTCCCGGTATCTTGACGGTGAACTTGATAAAAACCAAAAAAAAGAAGTAGAAGAACACCTGGAAACATGCAATGAGTGTAAAGCGTGCTTTATGACACTTAAAAAAACCAAGGAACTCTGCACCAAAATGCCCAGGGTAAAAGCCCCTGATAATTTCACTTCAAAACTTCATTCCACAATAAAAGATATTTTAAATTGTAAATAATCTAGACTTAATCTTTTTGTAATCAAGATTGACTAAACTCAGATTGTAATTACTTTTTATCTTGATTACACTTATAAATTAATATTTCAACTTGTTAAGTACAGGACAACCATGCAGGAAACCGAAAAATTAAAAAAAAGACTGATTGAGAATACAAAGGACAGAGTTTATTCTTTTGTAATGGATGAAGGAAATTTCAGGGGTGCTGTGATTCACTCCACACGACTTGTTAAAGACTTGAAAGAAAGACATTCTCTTGGAATTATAGAAACCCTTATTCTTGGTCATGCATGCTCAGGCACAGAGCTCATGGCCACCACTCTTAAAGGAAACAACAGACTTAAGTTTCACATTCAATGTTCAGGGCCTGTAAAAGGTTTGGTATGCGAGGCCAACTCCTTTGGAGATGTAAGAGGGTATTTGTTCCAAAACCCCATACCCATAAAAGAAGCACCAAAGGATTTTAGAACTTCACCATATTTTAATGCAGGATTTATGACAATTACCTATTTTAAGGAAAACTCAAAATCTCCCTATTCTGGAAAAGTGATGCTTGAATACGGAGAAATAGCCCAGGAAATTGCAAATTATTATCTTACTTCAGAACAAATTCCAAGTGCATGCAATCTGAGCGTAACATTTTCACCTGATGGAGAAGTAACAGGTGCAGGAGGAATTTTAATCCAGAAAATGCCCGGAACTGATGATATCACCCTGGAAAAACTTGAAAATTCATTTTTAAGTCTTCCTTCAATTGGAGAAGAATTTTCAAAAGGATACTCTCCTGAAGATATAATTTACGGCAGTTTTAAAGAATTTAATCCAAAAATTCTTGATAATAAAAGAGTTGCTTTTTCTTGTTCCTGTGAAAAAGAGCGGATGCTTGCATATATAAAAGGACTTGGAAAACAAACCTTAAAGGAAATTCTTAATGATAACAATTTCCCCCTTGAAGTTGTTTGCCATTACTGCAGTAATAATTTTTTATATGATAAAAACATTATTCAACAGGCATACAATGAGGCTAGATAAGTTTTGATTACCACTTGTTTTGCACTGATTTTACAAACTTCAGTCTGGGTAAATAACATATGATATCAAAACTTAACTACCCAGGCCAAAAATTTGAAACTTAGCTTAAATTATATCCAGCCTTTGTAGGTTTCAATTTTTTTCTTTAGTCTTTTTGAAAGAAAGCAGCTTTCTTTTCCAAGCTCTTCTAAAATAAGCAAAGATTCTTCAAAATAATTTTTTATTTTTATCTTTGTCCAAAATGAAGGAGGCTTGTAAAGATTTGAAATCCTATCTGCAATTTTTACAAGCCAAATTTCAAAGGGCTGGTTTTTTATTCTTTCAAGGCTGTCTTTCATTGCCTCTTTCTTATTTGAAAAATCTTTATTTTTAGTTAAAGCAAGAACTCCATCAGCTGTTTTTTTGCCAAACTCTTTTAAAACCAAACTATAAGTTGCTTCTGTATCCTCTAAAACATCATGAAGAAGTGCTGATTCCACGCAAAAATCACCTTCACTAATTTTATGTTCAAAGGGAATAGCTTTGATTATCTCCATTGCAACAGCAACTGGATGAATAATATATGGGAGCTCTGATCCAGGTATTTTTTGACCCAAATGCCATTTTGAAGCAAAATTTAAAGCTTTTAAATATTTGTCCTGAGACCACATAAGTTCCAATTTTTAATTTAAAAAATTTATCCTGCCCATAAAAAAATTCTAAATCCCATTTGGATTGAAGAATAAAGCAAAAAACCAGAATCATTTTACCTGTTCAAGCATTTCACCCATCATTTTATGGATAAGGTTGATAGCTTTTAAAGGTCTTATCATTACCTTAAATGATACTATTTCACCCTTTTCATTCCATGAAATCATATCAACTCCGTTAATAGTTATTCCATCGATTTTAGTTTCAAACTCAAAAACTGCATTGTTTCCCGAAACAACTTCCCTTACATAGCGAAACGTTTCATTTACAAAAACATAAAGAGCAGCTGTAAGATAAAGCTTTGTAATATCTTTTCCTTCCTGAGGAGTATGAACAACAGGTGAATAAAAAACAACTTCATCTGAAAGAATCTTATCAAGCTCTTTTGGATCTTTTGATTTTACCAGTGAATGCCATGAATCGACTGTGTTTGAAATCATATTTAAACCTTTCATAAAGTATTAAGTTTAACTTATTACTCCAATAATATCAGAGCAAAAATAATTCAAGAAAAATCTAATTTAAGTCAATCTAAATTTTTACAATTTACAAAAAAACAAAGCCAAAAGACAATCTAAGTACAGCAATTATTAAATTAAATGACTTGATAAATTAAATGATGTATATAAAAAATCAATTAAATCAAATTGTTTTTAATTCAGAACAAGCAGTTATTAAATGGAGGATTCCCATGGAATCGATTGAATCTTACTTTAAATTTTTTATAGCTCTGGTTGCAATTGTAAATCCAGTTGGAGCTGTTCCTATTTTTTTAGGTGCCTACAGCGGACAATCTTTAAAAAACAAAAAAAAAGCAGTAAAAACTACAGCTTTCACTGTATTTTTAGTTCTACTTATTTCTCTTGTTTCCGGTGATATAATATTAAAAATTTTTGGAATTTCCATGGCATCCTTTCGAGTTGCAGGAGGAGTTTTAATTCTTCTCATGGCATTCAGCATGCTCCAGGCAAAAATGAGCCCCTCAAAACAAACCAAGGAAGAAGCTGAATTTCTTGAATCACATACAAGGGAAAACATTTCAGTAGTTCCCCTTGGAATTCCTGTGATGGCGGGACCCGGAGCAATAAGCACAGTTATTCTATATGCTCAAAAACATGAGTCAATTATTCACTACACTATTTTACTTTGTTTAATTATAAGCATTGCCGTTTTTGCATGGATTGTTTTAAGGGTTGCTCCTTCAATTGCATCAAAGCTTGGTCAAACAGGAATAAACATTGTTACAAGAATTATGGGACTTTTAATGGCTTCAATAGGAATTGAATTCATAGCAAATGGTATTAAATTACTTTTTCCTATTCTTGGCTGATTTTTATAAAAAAATTGAACTATTTTTATTAAGAAAGTTTGAATATGAACTACGAAACTATATTTAACAATCCTTTTTATCTTAAATTTATTCAAACAATTATAATAACTATTATAGTGTTTGTTTTAAAGAAATTTGCCAAAAATAAACTAATAATGCCAAGTGAAATTGACATTCAGGCCAAAAGAAAATGGGTGGTAACTTCAAAAAATATCTCATTTTTTATTTGGCTTTTTGCTATCATAATTATCTGGATTGACCAGCTTCAAGCGTTAGGGGCTACCCTGGTTCTTTTTGCAGCAGCTTTTGTTGTAGCAACAAAAGAGTTTATCCTCAACATAATGGGCTATCTTTATAGATCAGGAACCAAAGCTTTTTCCATTGGAGACAGAATTGAAGTAAATACAATAAGAGGTGACGTTCTTGATCAAAATATCACTGGGGTAACTCTTATGGAGGTTGGTTCAGGCTTAAAAACCCACCAGTATACCGGCTCCTCAGTTTTTATTCCAAATGCAATTTTTCTTTCATCTCCAGTCAAAAACGAAACAATGATGGGAGGAGAATATGTTTTTCACATAATAACGGTAAACCTTAAAATAGATGACGACTGGAGAACCGCAGAAAAAGACCTTTTGGAATCAGCAAGGGAAGTGTGTAATCCATATATTGATTCTGCTGTAGAACAAATGACCTATGTTTCAAAAAGACATGCTCTTGTTCAACCTGGAATAGAGCCCAGAATAAACATCCAGATTCCAGAATATGACAAAATAACTCTTCAGCTCAGACTGCCAGTCCCTTCAAAAAGAAGGGGAAGAATAGAAGGTGAGGTACTTAGAAAATACTTATCAAAACAAACAGCTTTAAAAAATGAACAAAATTTGTCTTAAATTCTTTGAACCAGTTTTTTTATTCCATTGCCCTCAACAGCATCAATAAATTCCTGGCCAAGAACAAGGCTTTTTTCCTTTGCTTTTTTCCAAAAACTGATTCTTTCTTCATCTTTTCCTTCAAACCTTTTAAAATCTTTTCTGTCAGGAATTCTTTTAAAAGGAAGATCCAAAACAAATTCCTTTGAAGGAGCCAAAAGAAGAACATTTTTTAAATCATCTTTACTTGGCCTTCTCCAAAAAAGTTTTTTATCAAACCATCCAGGAATTATTTTATCATAGAAATGATTGTATAAAACAATTTTTCCCTCATCATCCCTTCCTGTAAAATCAAAAACAGGATGATAATCTATAATACCTCCGTCTCTGTAAACTCCTTTTGGAGCACCTTCAATATTTTCAATTCCGTTCATCAACACTGGGATTGAGCCCGAAGCAAGAAGAGCTTTTTTAAAGTTTTTCTCTGAAAGAAAAACCCTGTTCATAGGAAAACCTTTGATAGACAAAAAAGGAGGCTTTGTTCTTTTATCAAAAAAGAATGTCCTTTCAAAATATTTACCTAGGTTTTCTCTTTTAAAAATATTAAATAACCCTGCTTTTAAAAGGGCTTTAGACTGGGAAATCAGATCTTTTTCTGCAGTGTTACCAAGGCACCTGACAGCTGAAAATGAAATTCTAAAAACAGGATGATTTAAAATTTCATCTATTTTAACCTTGTCAATGGTTGAATCAATAATATCTTCTGCAGTTTTAGAAATTTCATCAGTTGTGACTTTTTTGCCATACCTTTGATTTATATACAAATCTGCCAGGAGATCAAAAGCCTGCTTACAATCTTTTTGACAGGCTGCTGCAAATTTCCAGGCTCCAATTGAGGTTCCAAAAAAGTGTACAGGCTCTTTTTTTTCTTTTAACCAATCTCCAAAAACTATTTTATCAAGTCCATAAATGGAAAGCCATTTTGCAGCACCTGAAGCAGAAACACAAACCTTTATGTCCTCAGGAGAAAGACCTTTTTCCATGATTTGTGAATAGGCATTTTCTCCTGCCAGAAATAAAAGATTTTTTTTCATTCTAAATTAAACATCCCTTCTATTTCTTCTAAAAGAGAATTAGGAACTATATTGAGCTTTTTAAATTTTTCAGGTTCAAAAAGAACAAACTTTCCTGTTGCTCTTGCACAAACCTCGTTATCTTCGTTGTAAATCTCACTTGACATAATTGCTTTTTTTTCACTTATCTGCTCATGGATCCACCCTGATGATTTAACTTTTTTTTCTATATAAACAGGTTTTAAAAACTCTATTTCCATTGACTGGGTTAAAATAAATTTTTTAAAAAAATAAATTGCCGCCCAGGACATGGTTTCATCAAGAATTGTTGAAATTACTCCCCCATGAACTAAACTAGCCCATCCTCTATGGTGGGGAGATATCACAGTTTCCCCCTTCATAATTTTCCCATTGGTCTCAAATTCCAAGTAAATACCACAGGGATTTTCTTCACCACATGCAAAACACTTTTTATCAGAATTATAAAGTTTACGCCATTTCTCCATTTATTCACCGTTTATTTAAAATCTTATTCTATAACCAAAAAGAAAGTTATGATTTTCTTTGTTCCAATCATGGCCGCGATCGTCAAAACTAGCTTTTAAATACCTATACTCAGCTATAATCGCCGCATTGCCCATTATATGAAAATTCAAATTAACCCTGCCGTCTAAAAAATATTCTCCGTCATTCCAGGTAAGAGGTTTGGGTGAAAAAGAAAACTCACCGCCCAAAGAAATGGGAATTCCAAGGGGATTAATTTTTTCAGGAAGATCAGAGTCAATACCTAAAAGAAAACACAAGGAAGCAAGCTCACTTGAAAAATCCGAATTTTTTTCAGCATCAAGATAAACAGCTTTGAATCCAAGTTTATATCTTACTCCAGGGATAAAATCATCGCTTTTAACTCCCAAATCAACGCTGAAAAGATTGAAATAATCTGATTTATACGTCCCTTCAAAACCTGCCACCATGTAACCATAGTCAATTTTGTTCAAGTAAGCAAGGCGACCATCTATGGTTGAGTTATTGGCATAAAGAGCTGCTTCGATATTGGCTGCCTGGGCATTGGAAAAAAATCCGAACATACACGAAAAAAAAACAATAAAACAAAACTTTTTCATTTTTTATCTCCCTAATTATTTTTTAAAAAATTATAATAAGTATCCAAGGTATAAATAGGACCAAGAGGATTATGTGCTGTAACCTTGTCCTTAGCCGCCAAAACAGTGCACATTGAATCACTGTATTTCATAAAAATTGAATCATGTCCAACACAAAGACCCACCACAATATTCCATTCTGTTTTAGCCTCATTCAGTGCAAGAGCCTGAAGATAGGGATTGCAAAAAGTTTTATTTAAATTTTTTTTATCCCCTAAGTCAAATTCAGATTTTTTAAGATTTCCACAAGAGCATATAACTGAATTAACCTTAATTCCTCTTGATTCAAAAAGCCTTTCAATGATTTCAGCCTCTTTTTTTAAACCTGAACAAAATGCTATACCAACTTTATTAAACTCCATTTTTTCAGCAATATAAAGGGTTTCTTCAATTCTTGATTTTTTAGGACCCTTAATGTCTGATGAGATTTTGTAAATTTTTTCTATTTCAGAATTAAAATATTGATTTTTAATCTCTTCCCTGCTTGATTCAAACTCCTTTGTTGGACAATTCTTTGGAAATTTTTCACCTCCGCGGCAAAGTCTTTCTTTTTTCTCAAAAGGACATTTTGAGCATTTGGGATTATAACTCATTTTAACACCTAATTTTTTTAAATTCTAAGCTCTTCCTTGTCAAGTTTTTTTACAATACAAGAAATATCTGCTGTTTCAAGAATAAAAACCAAATAAGCAAATTTAATTTTTTACTTTTACAACCAAAGCATGAAAAGAAAAAGTCCCCTTTAAATTTTACGGCAGGAGACTTTTTATATCTGAATTAAATTGTTTAATCTTTAAGTTTTGTCATTGTTGGATTAAAGTTATATAGTTTAAAAACCATCAAACCCCACACTTTAAGTTTAATTTTGAAGTAAAATTCAGTAAATTCATTTTTCCAACCGCTTATTTTTTCTTTTTGTTCAAAGGTACAAGAAAAACAGGGATCTTGGACTTACGGAGAACTCCCCTTGAAACACTACCCACAAGAAGCTCCTCAAGCCGTCCATGACCATGGGTTGCCATCACGATCACATCAAAATCATCTTCTTTTGCTGTCTTGAGTATTTCAGTAACAGGATGGCCTATTTTTATAAGAATATCTGTAAAAGTGGCATTGGATCCGTTTTTTATATAAGGAGCCATTTCTTTTGATGTCTCTTCAACCCTTTCTTTTACTGAATTTTTAGCATTCTCAAATCTTTCTGTTTCCATTTCTTTCCACTTATCAAACCCAAAATAAAGCTCCATCTCAACACCGGTACTGAGTGAAAGCTCTTCAAAAACATTGGGAACCACATGGATTGTTGTCATATGAGCGTCATACTGGCAGGAAATACTCATTGCATACTTCATTGCTTCCCTTGCAGCCTCAGACATGTCAGTGGCATATAAGATTTTTTTTACAGGCTTAAACATTTCCCCTCCTTTCAGCGAACAGTTGGGATAATTATTTATTGCAGTGAATAAAAAAAACTATACCACCTTTAGAAAAAATTAATAATGAAAATATGAATATAAAAAAAGAAAAACCTCCAAGGAGATTTCCTTGAAGGTTTTTTAAAGGCTTATTTGGCGGGAGCGACGAGACTCGAACTCGCGACCTCCGGCGTGACAGGCCGGCGTTCTAACCAACTGAACTACGCCCCCGCTACTAAAGGATGATTTTATGGTGGGCGAAACAGGGCTTGAACCTGTGACCCTCGGCTTGTAAGGCCGATGCTCTCCCAACTGAGCTATTCGCCCATTCAAATCAACGGATATCTTTTATGATTATTCAAATTAAAAGTCAAGGATAATGTTTTTATTTTCCAAGTTTATTTTTTTCACCTTAAATTAAAACCAACCTTTTTTTTAAAAAAAGAGCTTATATCAAATGATATTTACCGCAAAAACCCCTTAAGATGGAGACTTATAAAATCCTTTGTCTGATAAAAAAAATCTTACTTTCAAATATTTTAAACTTTTCTTTTAAATGACTTTTCAATAAAATTCCAGTCAAACATAATCCAGATTGGCCTTCCATGGGGGCACCTTGAAGAATTCTCACATTTATCAAGTTCTTTAAATAAAGCCTGAATTTCCCTTAAATCAAGTTTTTGATTTCCTCTTATTGACCCATGGCATGCAATTAAAGCTATGGAATCAGAAATAATTTTTTTTATTTCATAGGTTGGAGCAAGATCTTTAAACATTGAAGCAATATCAAGAATAAGAGGTCTGAAGTCAATGTTTCCAAGAATTAAAGGAACAGATTGTACTGCAAAGCTGTTTCCCCCGTAATGGGAGATTTCAAGACCGAACTTTTTAAATTCTTTAAGCATTAAAAGAAGCTTTGGCGACTCTAGGACTCCAGCTTCAATTACCTGGGGAAGAAGAAGTTGCTGGGATCTTCCCATATTTTGCTCATATGATTTTAAAAGAGACTCATATCTTACTCTTTCATGGGCTGCATGCTGATCTACAAGAATCATTCCATCTTTAGATTCACAAACTATATAAGTGTTTTTTATTTGAGAAACAATTGAAAGATCTGAATAAAAAAAATCTCTTAAACTTTCTTCTGATTTTGATGAAAAAAAGGAATCATGTTTTTTTTCAAAACCAGGGTCATTGTTTTGAGATAAAATATTTTCATCTTTTTTTTCAATAACCTCAGGGTTGGTAAAAGGAGTAAATCTGGTCTGGCTGGCTGAATTTTTTTCCTTAACATATCTTAAGCCGGGCTCAGGGGTCTTTCCATAAAAAGCACTTGATTTTAATAGGACAGGATTTGATTTCCATTTGATTTTATCCTCTTTTCCAATGGAATCGGCAATCCCTTTTTTAACACTTGCCAATACAATTCCAGGCTCTGCAAATTTAACCTGACTCTTTGAAGGGTGAACATTTACATCAACCTTGTCAAAGGGAAGGTTGATAAAAAGGACACAGCCAGGATAGCGGCCTTTCATAAGCCTTCCTTCATAGCCCTGATAAACAGCATAGGAAATTGCTCTGTCTGATACATATCTGTTGTTTACAAAAATATAAATTTTGCCTGAAGAGCTTCTGGTGATGTCAGGAGAACCAGCAAAGCCTTTTACCTTAACTCCCATATACTCATTGGAAACTTCATGAAGACTGTTTTTAAAATCAGAACCCAAGACTTCTAAGGCCCTGTCTGAAAATTTACCCCCTGGCCATTCTTTTACAACTCTTTTATTGTGAACCAGTCTGAAATAAACTCCAGGAGATGAAAGGGCAAGACAGGCAACCACCTCTGAAATATGACCCATTTCAGTTATTTTTGATTTCATGAACTTTCTTCTTGCAGGAGTATTGAAAAAAAGATGGGAAACTCTTATTTCAGTGCCATCAGGAACTCCTGTTTCCTTAACATCAACTAAAGTTCCTCCCTTAATTTCTATTTTTGTACCTGAATTTTCAAGTCTTGATTTAGTAAAAAGTGAAAAATGAGAAACTGATGCTATGCTTGGCACAGCTTCTCCCCGAAAACCAAGGGTGTTTATGGAAAAAAGATCCTTGGCCTCCCTTATTTTACTGGTAGCATATCTTTCCATGGATAAAAGTGCATCATCACGGGTCATTCCTTCTCCGTCATCAAACACCCTGATTGATTTTTTCCCGCCCTCTTCTACTTCAATTACAATTCTTCCAGAGCCAGCATCAATTGAATTTTCAACAAGCTCTTTTACAACAGAGGCGGGCCGCTCTACAACTTCTCCGGCTGCTATCTGGTTTGAAAGATTTTCTGGAAGAATTCTTATTTTAGACATTTTTAATTTTTGAAGCCTTCATTAAATATTCAGATTCAGTCGGAGATAAATCAAATTTCATACAAGCCTTTTGAACAAGATCTTTTCTTTTAAGCTCCTTATCCGCTTTCATTTCCGAACAAATCCATTTGACTGCTTTTTTTATTGCATCATTTTTAGGTATGGGAAGATCCATAATCAAAGCTCCGGTTTTTTTTTATGAAAATCTGTTTCGTTTTGAAAATTAAATCCTGCTTTTAAAATCCGTCCTTCTTCAAAAGAAGGTGCCATCAGCTGCAATCCCATGGGAAGATTTTTTGATGTAAATCCGCAGGGGATTGACATTGCCGGGATTCCTCCAAGGTTTGCTGAAATTGTAAAAATATCAAACAAATAAATCTGCAAAGGATCATCAATTCTTTCGCCAATTTTAAAAGGAGGTTCAGGAGTAACAGGTGAAAGGAGAATATCTGCCTTTTCAAAAACTTGTTTAAAATCACTGGTAATAAGGGTTCTTATCTTTTGAGCCTGGGCATAATATTCATCATAATATCCTGCTGAAAGGGCGTAAGTACCTATAATTATCCTTCTTTTAACTTCAGCCCCAAAGCCTTTTGTTCTTGTTTCCTTATACATTTCAAGGAGATCTAAAGCTTCTGCCCTTGTTCCATATCTTATTCCATCAAATCTTGTAAGATTTGAACTTGCTTCTGAAGAAGAAATAATATTATAAGCCGGAATTGAATATTTTGTGTTTGGAAGAGAAACTTCAACAATTTCAGCTCCAAAGCTTTTAAATACATCAATGGAATTTTCTATTGATTCTAAAATTTCAGAATCCATTCCTTGAGTATCCATATATTCTTTTATCACTCCAATTTTCATCCCTTTCATCCCTTTTTCAAGAAATGAAGTGTAATCAGGAGGATCCAAAGGAAAACTGGTGGAATCCTTTGGGTCAAAAAAACTAATTGAATTCATTGCCATTGCGGCATCCTCAACCGATTTTGTAATAGTTCCCACCTGATCAAGGGAAGAGGCAAAAGCAACTACTCCATACCTTGAAACCCTCCCGTATGTGGGCTTCAAACCTGTAACTCCGCAATTGGCTGCAGGCTGCCTGATGGAACCTCCGGTATCTGACCCAAAAGATACAAGACTCATTTCTGATGCAACAGAAACTGCTGAACCTCCGCTAGAACCTCCGGGAATTCTTGAACTATCCCAGGGATTTTTAGTGATTTTAAATGCTGAGGTTTCAGTTGTAGAGCCCATGGCAAATTCATCCATATTTACTTTCCCTGTGATTACAGCTCCACCTTTTTTAAGGGCTTCAACAATAGTTGCATCATATGGAGGAACAAAATTTTCCAGCATTTTTGAGGCACAGGTTGTTTTCACTCCTTTTGTGCAAATAAGATCCTTTAATGACACAGGAATTCCAAGCAAAGGAGAACTCTTGCCTTTAAAAATCATTTTATCGGCCAATTTTGCCTCATTTAAAGCAGATTCTTCACATATAGTGATATAAGCATCTAGTTTTGGCTCTACTTTATTTATTCTTTCAAAGACTGATTTGGTAAGTTCAAGGGATGAAATCTCTTTTTTATCAAGCTTTTGTCTTGCTTCGGCTACAGAAAATTCATAGGGTTCCATTTTCTATTTTTATCTCCAAATTTATTCAATTTTAATTTTAAAACCTTAAACACTCAATTATTCTATCTAAAAGGGAAATTTTCAATCCTGATTGAATTGAAATAAAGCTCTCAACCCAGTTAAAGCATTATGGAAGCTGCTCAACCTTTTATTATTTTTGGCACCACAAACATTTCATCGTAATGCTCAGAACAATTTTTTACAGCTTTTTCACTTCCAAGAGTTTCTCCGACAATATCTTCTCTAAATCTATTTACAAGTGACAAAGGCTGGATTGTTGGTTCAATATCTTTTGTATCTGCTTTTTTTAAAATCTCAAAATATGACAAAATATCATCTATTTGTGAAGCCAGCCCTTCCATTTCTTCCGGCAAAATTTCAAGCCTTGCAAGATGGGCAACATATAAAACTTCATCCTGTGAAATAGCCATTTTCAATTTCTCCTATTAGTTTATTTTAAGAACAATACCGTTAATCTTAAGTTTTTCAAGAAGCTTGATTTGAATATTTTCTGCTGATTGCCGTTTCTCGTATTTTCCCACCCTGACCCTATGCCATAAAACATTATCTTCTGACTTTCCTGAAACACTATAAGCAGGGAATCCCTTTTTTGATATTTTATCGGCAAGCAATTCTGCGTCTTCTTTGTTTTTCATTGCAGCAATCTGTACAGTGAAACCAGCCTTATCCAAAACTAATTCAACTTTTTTTTCCTCAATTGGTAAAACTTTTGCAGTTTCTTTTTGTGTTTCCGGAACAGTTTCTTCTGCAGAGAGCTCAAAAACAACTTCCCCTTGTTTTTTTTCTCCTTTGTATAAAGGAGTTTTCAAAGGAAGCTTTTCCTCTCCTTGAATAATTGCCTTATTTACCTGAACTTCTTTTTCAGAGTCAAGCTCCCTGTAAAAATCAACCTTTAACCTTACAGGTTTAAGTTCTGCAGGGGCCTCAAAATGAGTCAAATCACCAGAATCTTCACCAAAATCAAAGTTTATGGAAACTGTCCCCCTGCCTGTAAATACTCCTAAAACAAACATGGCAAAAGAGTAAAAAACAATCTCCACTAATCTGGAAGGAGGAAAAATTTTTACTTTATTTTTTTTTGAAGGGGAATTCCCCTTTGTTTTCTTTTTGCTCCTAATATTTGCCATTGCCATTCGATTAAACTTAAAAAGTTAAGGCCTCACCTGATTTTCAACTTTAATACCTACATTTTTTCCGGTGCACTCACTCCAAGAAGGCTAAGTCCGTTTCTAACCACTTCCCTGACCGCACTTACAAGATAAAGCCTAGAACACGAAAGAGCCTTATCTTCTATCAACACCTTGTGTTTGTTGTAATATGAGTGAAAACATCCAGCAAGATCCATAAGATAAAATGTCACCCTATGGGGCTGTTTTTCCCTGCCGGCATTTAAAACCGCATCTTTATATTTCATAAGAGTCTTTATAAGTTCAATTTCTTCATCATTATCAAGAAGAAGCAAATCAGCATCCATTATATCTGAACTTAAAATTGAAAACTCTTTTTGGGCTTTTTCAATTATACTTGATATTCTTGCATGTACATATTGAACATAATAAACTGGGTTTTCGCTGGATTTTTTCTTTGCAAGATCCAGATCAAAATCAAGTCCTGAATCATAACTTCTCATTAAAAAGAAAAATCTTGCAGCATCAACTCCTACTTCATCAACCACATCTCTTAAAGTATCAAATTCTCCTGCTCTTGTTGACATCTGGACAAGCTTCCCACTTCTAAGCAAAGTAACAAGCTGAACCAAAATAACATGAAAGTCATTGCTTTTACGACCTGATGCCTCAATAGAAGCTTTGATTCTATTGATATAGCCATGATGATCTGCACCCCAAACATCCACAAGCTCATCAAATCCTCTTTCAAACTTATCCATATGATAAGCAATATCAGAGGCAAAATAAGTTGTTTCCCCATTGGAACGAACCACTACCCTGTCTTTTTCATCACCAAAATCCTGGGTTCTAAACCATTTAGCTCCGTCTTTTTCATAAATGAGATCTTTATTTTCAAAAAACTCTATAGTAGGAAAAATCTTATCAGAATCATAAAGAGACTGCTCGCTGTACCAATTATCAAAATTAACATTAAAAGACTTTAAATCATCCTTTATTCCTTTTAAAATAGAGTCTGCTGAGTATCTTGCACAAAAATGCACAGCTTCTTTTTCATTTTTTTCTAAAAGAGTTTTTCCATGCTTGGCTTCAATCTCTTTTGCAAGGCCTAAAATATATTCTCCTTGATAATGATCTTCTGGGAAATCAACTTTTTTTCCTATGAGCTCCAAATATCTTAAATAGACTGAGTTTCCAAGAGTGTTGATCTGAAGGCCTGAATCATTGATATAGTATTCTTTTTTTACCTCATATCCACATTTTTTTAACACAGCTGCTGTTGCATCTCCTACTGCAGCCCCTCTGCCGTGTCCTATGTGAAGAGGTCCTGTAGGATTTGCACTTACAAATTCAACCAACACTTTTTTACCGCTTCCAAAATTGTTTTTACCAAAATCATCTCCTTTGGAAAAAACCTCTTCAAGCATTGGAGGAAAAAAAGATTTATTTATAAAAAAATTAATAAATCCCGGCCCTGCAATTTCTATTTTTTCAATATAATCTTCTTCAATAATGTTTTTTAGAATTTCAGCTGTTTTTAAAGGTGACTGCTTTAAAACTTTTGCAGAAACCATGGCTATATTCGATGCAAGATCGCCATGTTCTTTGCTTTTTGTCTCAGACACATCAAAAACAGGAATCTGGGCTTGAGAAAAAAGACCCTTCTGACAGGCTTTATCCCATGCCCTTGATACTGAATCCCGAATAAGAGATTTCATAAACTATTCCCCTTTAAAAACCATCCAAATAAAAATGGGGGTTACCCCCCCTTTAAAAATAACAATCCTTATTTGTAAACAAATTAAACACCAATATCCAAGTCAGGTTCCTCATCAATCTTTATAGTCTTTGAAGTACCTATTTTCCCCAGTTCTTCATCAACAGATTCAAGAGCATCATCTCCTCCGTCAAGAATATCGTCTAATAGCTCATCTTCATCAAAAAAAGCCTCTTCTTCACGCTCCTTTTTTGCAATGGCTACATCATCAAAAATTATTTCAGCATGGTTATCAGCTTCTTCAGAATAAACTTCTCTAACTGCCTCTCTAATCTTTGTCATATATGAAAAAGGAGGGAACATATTATCGGTTCTTAAAAAGTCCAAAAGCTCATCATCATCTTCCAGGACTTTCATTAAACCTTCAGAGTCAAATTTCTCTTCGCATAAAAGGGAGAAGATACCTTCTTCCAATTCGCCATATTCCCTGATTACAAGACTTGCGTCCTCCTGTTTTTCCAGCAGATACTTCTGCTTCATCTAAAACCTCCTTCAAGGTTGCTTACTAGTGTTGTTGTTTTAAAATCTTATCTTTTTTATTATATTACAAAACAAAATATAATCTCAAGAAATGAATGCTCTTCTCCTGAATAAAACATTCAATAAACGACTATAATCACGATTAGCTGTAAATCCAAATTTTTTTGATAATTATGAGTGCTTACAGGTAAAAAATTTTTTAACAAGTTCACCATAAACAGAGCATTTTTACACGGTGAAATAAGATTTAACTTATAAAACTGTTTTATTTAACTCAAGAGATTTATAATCTAAGAATTTTAACAAACTTAACCCACCCTGATCCAGCTATAGATCGGTTTAATCTTAAATTTCTTGAAGCTTCATTTGGTGGAAACTTTTCTGAACTTTTATCCTGTTTTGGCTTTAACCGTCTGATCATGTTTTTGTTTTCAAATTTTAATAAAAAAAAACAATATCAGCTTTACTTAAAAACTATGGGCTTTTGGATAAGTTCTATATTTATAAACTTTTCTGTTATCATAATTATTATAAACTGAATTTTTTTGCTGCCATGATTTACTATAAATTAAATAAGATCTCAATAAAATAACTGGTTCATTCCCCACCTTCATTTATCCAAGAAGGGGACTTTTCAGCAGGGTTGTTAAAAATAATCCAACATTTTTACTTTAAACTCCCAATATAACAAAAACATTAAAATAACCATCATTTTAAAAATCAACAATATCAATCTTTTGCAGCTTTAATCTAGTTAATCACAATCTTTTTTTAAAAATTTATTTGACCTTGCCTCAAATATAATGGTAATAGGTTTTCTTGTAGCGGAGGAGTGGCCGAGTGGCTGAAGGCGGCGGTCTTGAAAACCGTTGAGCGTGAGAGCGTTCCGTGGGTTCAAATCCTACCTCCTCCGCCATTTTTATTTGGAGAGATGGCCGAGTAGGCTGAAGGCGCTCGCCTGCTAAGCGAGTAAG